>NZ_JBSFZS010000002.1:0-92742 GCF_053600395.1 Streptomyces sp. NPDC005070
TTTTTCCTCCCCAGCGGACTCACCCCTGCTCCAACCCCCCCCCCCCCCCCCCGCGGCCCCCCCCCCCCCGCCCCCGCCCCCCCCGCTTCGGCGTTCCGTGCACGCCGCCGGCTGTTCCCACGCCGGCCGGGCGGCGGATGCGACCCCTCCAGATGGATCATGTGACGGACAGCACGCCAATCTAGGGTTTCCTTGTTGTAACCCTGAGGAAAAGCTTTGCACTTCTGCTGGTAATCTCACCGTGGACTCGGCTGCTGGTCGCCACGCGGGCCGTAGACCACGCGAGGTACCCCCGGGGGGCAGGGTATTGCGGGAAGCGATCGCCGTCGCAAAGGCGTCAGCGGACTTCCAGGGATGCGGACGTGCCACGCTCGACACCGTTCCTTCCCGACCCCTGCACGACGTAGTGCGCCCTAGAGGTCGCTGATGAGGAAGGGATGTCGATGACCGACGCCCATGAGTTGATATCCGCCGCAAGACCCGTGATCGGCGAGGAGGAGATCGAGGCCGCGGTACGCGTGCTGCGCAGCGGCCGGGTCGTACAGGGCCCCGAGGTTGCCGCTTTCGAGGCGGAGTTCTCGGATGTGGTGGACGGGCGGCACTGCGTCGCCGTCAACTCCGGCACCTCCGCGCTGCACCTGACGCTGCTCGCTCTGGGCGTCGGCCCGGGCGACGAGGTCATCGTGCCGTCGTTCTCCTTCGCGGCCTCCGCCAACGCGGTGCGCCTCGTCGGTGCCGACGTGGTCTTCGTCGACATCGAGGCGGACAGCTTCTGTCTGGACCCGGCAGCGGTCGAGGCGGCCATCACGCCGCGCACCGCCGCGATCATGCCCGTCCATCTCTACGGCCACCCCGCGGCCATGGACCGGATCATGGCGATCGCCGAGCGGCACGGACTCGCCGTGGTCGAGGACGCCTGCCAGGCGCACGCGGCCGCCCTGCACGGAACGCCGGTCGGCGCCTTCGGCAGCGCGGGAACGTTCAGCTTCTACCCGACCAAGAACATGCACAGCCTCGAGGGCGGCATGGTCACCACCGCCGACGCGGAGATCGCCCGTACCCTGCGCCTGCTGCGCAACCAGGGCATGGAGCAGCGCTACGCCAACGAGATCGTCGGCGCGAACGTCCGCATGACGGACGTCTCCGCGGCCATCGGTCGGGTGCAGCTCGCCAAGCTCCACGGCTGGACCGAGCAGCGCATCGCCAACGCCGCGTACCTGACGGAGCACATCAGCGCGCCGTCCGTGGTCACGCCGAGCGTCGCCGAGGGCGCGCGTCACGTCTTCCACCAGTACACCGTGCGGATCCGGGGCGACCGCGACGCCGCCATGGCGTCCCTGACCCAGGCCGGCATCGGCAACGCCGTGTACTACCCGACGCCGATCCACCGGCTGAAGCCGTACTGGGAGCCGGACCAGAAGGCCGGCCGCACGTGGGACCTGCCCGAGACGGAGCGCGCCGCCGCCGAGGTCGTCTCGCTGCCCGTCCACCCGGGTCTGTCCGCCGGGGACCTGGAGCGCATCGTGTCCGCCGTGAACGCGCTGGAGGCTCAGCTGTGAGCAGTGAGAAGAAGCTGCGGGCCGGGCTCGTCGGTCTCGGTTCCATGGGGCGTCACCACGCCCGCGTCCTGTCCGGGCTGGAGGGCGTCGACTTCGTCGGCGTCGTCGATCCGATGGGCGACACGTTCGGCGCCGCCCAGGGCGCGCCGGTTCTCGACACCGTCGACCAGCTCATCGGCCTCGGCATCGACTACGCCGTCGTGGCCTGCCCCACGGCGCTGCACGAGCCGGTCGGCATGCAGCTCGCCGAGGCCGGTGTCTGCGCGCTGATCGAGAAGCCGGTCGCCGACACCGTGGCGGGCGCACACCGTCTCATCGAGGCGTTCGAGTCGCGCGGCCTGGTGGCCGGCGTAGGCCACATCGAGCGGTGCAACCCGGCGCTGCGTTCGCTGCGCGCCCGGCTGGAGGCCGGCGAGCTCGGCGACGTCTACCAGGTCGTCACCCGCCGCCAGGGTCCCTTCCCGCACCGCATCGCGGACGTCGGCGTGGTCAAGGACCTCGCCACCCACGACATCGACCTCACCGGCTGGGTGACCGGGCGCGAGTACGTCTCCATCGCCGCGCACACCGTCTCCAAGAGCGGCCGTGAGCACGAGGACATGGTCTCCGCGGTCGGCCGTCTCGACGACGGCACGATGGTCAACCACCTGGTCAACTGGCTGAGCCCGCTCAAGGAGCGCTTCACCTCGGTCACCGGCGAGCGCGGCTGCTTCATCGCCGACACCCTCACCGCCGACCTGACCTTCCACTCCAACGCCTCGATCTCCACGGAGTGGGAGGCGCTCCAGGCCTTCCGCGGTGTCTCCGAGGGCGACATGATCCGCTACGCCATCCCGAAGCGCGAGCCGCTCCTCGTCGAACACGAGCTGTTCCGCGACGCCGTGCTCGGCAAGCCGGCCGACATCTGTACCCTGCGCCAGGGCACGCGGACGGTGGAAGTGGCGGCGGCTGTGCTGGAGTCGGCGTTGGACAACCGCAGCGTTTCGCTTCTTTCGGAGGACCTGGCCATCCATGGCAGCTGAGAACAACACGTCGACGAACCAGCCCGTGCGCGGGCGGATCGTGATGCTCGTCGACAACGGGGTCAACGGCGATTCGCGCGTGCAGAAGGAGGCCAGGTCGGCCGCCGAAGCGGGCTGGGACGTCGTACTGCTGGGCAGGGCCAAGGGGAAGAAGGAGCAGACCTGGCAGATCGGTGACGCCGAGGTCCGGCTTCTGCCGGTACCCGGTCCGATGTCCCGCCGACGACACGAGTACCGGCGTGCCGTGCTGCGTGCCCCGCTGGCGTACCGGCCCGGTCCGCTGGCCGCGTACCGGCGTCAGAAGATCAAGGCCTGGCGCACCGACCTGAACATCCGGCTGATCCTCGCCAAGCAGGAGGGTTCGGCCCTCGGCCGGCTGAGGCTCCTGGCGCCTCGCTTCCTGGCCCGCCTCCTGTACTCCTGGGTGAAACTGCGCCACCGCAGCACCGTGGCGCTGGAGAAGCGGCGCAAGGACATGGACTCCGCTCTGGACAGGTTCACCACCGCGTTCTGGAAGAAGACCATGGGCACCCGCGCCTGGCGCAGGCTCGACCCCCATCTCTGGGACTTCGAGCTCGCGTACGGCAAGGTCATCGACGAGCTGAAGCCCGACCTCGTCCACGCGAATGACTTCCGCATGCTGGGTGTCGGAGCCCGCGCCACGCTGCGCGCCCGCGCCAAGGGCCGCAAGGTCAAGCTCGTCTGGGACGCCCACGAGTTCCTGCCCGGGATCAAGCCGTGGAGCCCGCACCCGCGCTGGCACGTCGCCCAGTGCGCCCACGAGCTGGAGTACTCGCGGCACGCCGACGCCGTGACGACGGTCTCGGACACCCTTGCCGGGATGCTCCAGGAACGGCACGGCCTCAAGGCCCGTCCCACCGTCGTCCTCAACGCGCCCGACGCCGAGGTCTCGCCGGAGCAGGCGGCCGAGCCGGTTCCGGATCTGCGCGAGCTGTGCGGTATCGGGTACGACGTGCCCCTGACCGTCTACAGCGGCGCCGCCGCTCCGCAGCGCGGCCTCGACACCATGGTCGAGTCGCTGCCGCAGCTTCCGGACGTGCACACCGCGTTCGTCGTGCTCAACACCGACTCCGAGTACATGCGGGCCCTTCGGGCGCGCGCGGAGGAGCTGGGTGTCGGCGACCGGCTGCACATCGTGCCGTACGTGCCGCACTACCAGGTCGTGCGTTTCCTCGCGGCCGCGGACCTCGGGGTCATTCCGATCCACCACTGGCCGAACCACGAGATCGCGCTCATCACCAAGTTCTTCGAGTACTCGCACGCCAGGCTGCCGTTGGTGGTCAGCGACGTGAAGACGATGGGCTCCATGGTCGAGCAGACCGGCCAGGGCGAGGTGTTCCGGGCCGAGGACGTGGAGGACTACGTCCGCGCGGTGAAGTCTGTTCTGGGCGACGCCGAGCGTTACCGGAGCGTCTACGACAAGCCGGGGCTCCTCGACCAGTGGACCTGGGAGGCCCAGGCCGACCTGCTGGACGAGGTCTACAGCGGGCTGCTGCCCGGCAGCGGGACCCGGAAGGCGGCCGAGCGGAGACCGGTGGAGGCTCGGACATGAGTGGCACACCCGACGTCAGCGTCGTCGTCGCGGTCTACAACACCATGCCCTATCTGACGGAGTGTCTGAACTCCCTGATCGGGCAGAGCATCGGCCGTGACAGGCTGGAGATCGTCGCGGTCGACGACGGCTCCACCGACGACAGCGGTGCCGAACTCGACCGCTTCGCGGAGCGGTACCCGGGCACGGTCAAGGTGCTTCACCAGGCCAACTCCGGTGGCCCGGCCGCCCCCAGCAACCGAGCGCTGGACATCGCCACGGGCCGCTACGTCTACTTCATCGGCTCCGACGACTACCTCGGCGAGGAAGCGCTGGAGCGCATGGTGGCCTGTGCCGACGAGCACGACTCCGACGTCGTCGTCGGCAAGATGGTCGGCACGAACGGCCGGTACGTCCACCAGGCTCTCTACAAGGAGAACAACCCGGACGTCGGCCTCGCCGACTCCGCCCTGCCGTGGACGCTCGCCAATACCAAGCTGTTCCGGCGCGATCTGGTCGAACAGCACAAGCTGCGCTTCCCCGAGCACCTGCCCGTGGGCAGTGACCAGCCGTTCACCATCGAGGCCTGCGTGCGTGCACGGAAGATCTCCGTGGTGGCCGACTACACCTGCTACTACGCGGTGAAGCGGGGCGACGCCAGCAACATCACCTACCGCGCCGACCACCTGGCGCGGCTGCAGTGCGCGGTGGAGATCATGGACTTCACCGCCGGTCTCCTCGAGGCGGGCCCGGAGCGCGACGCCGTACTGCGCCGGCACTTCACCTGGGAAGTGGCCAAGCTCGTCCAGGACGACTTCCCCACGCTCGACCGCGAACTCCAGCGCGGCCTCTGCGCCGGTGTCGCACGGCTCGCCGACGCCTACCTCAACGACGGCATCCGCGACGCCATGGATGTCAAGCGCCGGGTGCGTATCTGTCTGGCGCAGGCAGGCGCGGTCGACGAGCTGTCCGAGGCGATCGCCTCGGAGAAGGCGAACGGGGCGCCGCCGTTCGTCGTGGAGGGCGAGCGCGCCTACGCCCGCTACCCGGGCTTCCGCGATCCCCGCATCGGACTGTCCGACCGCTGCTACGAGCTCGTCGGGGAGGCGGTTCCCGGCCGCCTCGCCAAGGGCACCGAACTGCTCGCCTCCACCTGGGAGCAGGCGGACGACGAGATCACGTACACGGCCACCCTGCGGCTGCCGGTCCTCGGCGAAGTCGACGGAGCCGTCCTGCGCCTCGCCCACGGCGCCATGCCGAAGTCGGCGGACAAGCCCGGAGCCAGAGCGCTCCCGGCGGGCCACGAACTCCCGGCTCCTGTGGGTGAGTTCACGATCGAGCTCACCGACGACGGCGCCACCACGGTGCTGCACGCACGCGTCCCGCTGGAGCGGCGTCCGGTCAAACTCGGCGTCCGGCTCTACCTCGACGTCGCCGGTTCGACGTACGAGATCCCCGTGCGCGGCAAGGGCAAGCCCATGCCGCTGGCCCGCCGCTGGGGTGCCCGCGAGGACCCGCACTACGCGCGTGCGACGGTGAACCCCAAGGGCCGTGTGGTGATCGCCACGGGTCCCCTGTACCCGTCGAAGCGGTCACTGCTCTCGAAGGCGAAGTCGGCCCTCGCCCAGCGACTGACCATCCGATCCGCCGGCCCCAAGCCGAGCGGTTCCCCCACGAGCCGTTCGAAAAGGAAGTAGCGACCGTCCATGAACATCTGTGTAGTAGCCCTCGGCAAGATCGGGCTCCCGCTGGCCGTGCAGTTCGCGTCCAAGGGGCACCGGGTCATCGGCGCGGACGTCAACGAGAAGGTCGTCGAGCTGGTCAACGCCGGCACCGAGCCCTTCCCCGGTGAGCACGACCTGGACGTCAAGCTCAAGCAGGCCGTCGACGCCGGTCTCCTGAGCGCGACGACGGACACCGCGGCAGCGGTCGCGCAGTCCGAGGCAGTGGTCGTCGTCGTTCCGCTGTTCGTCGACGTCGAGGGCACGCCGGACTTCGGGTGGATGGACTCCGCGACGAAGGCCATCGCCCAGGGCCTCAAGCCGGGCACGCTCGTCTCCTACGAGACCACGCTCCCGGTCGGCACCACCCGCACCCGGTGGGCGCCGATGCTGGCCGAGGCCTCGGGCCTGACCGCGGGCGAGGACTTCCACCTGGTCTTCTCGCCGGAGCGGGTCCTCACCGGCCGGGTCTTCTCCGACCTGCGCCGCTACCCCAAGCTGGTCGGCGGCATCGACGAGGCGTCGACCGCCCGGGGTGTGGAGTTCTACGAGCAGGTGCTCGACTTCGACGAGCGCACCGACCTGGCGCAGCCGAACGGTGTCTGGGATCTGGGCACCGCCGAGGCCTCCGAGCTCGCCAAGCTCGCCGAGACCACCTACCGCGACGTCAACATCGGTCTGGCCAACCAGTTCGCGCGCTTCGCGGACAGCAACGGCATCGACGTCAAGAAGGTCATCGAGGCCTGCAACTCGCAGCCGTACAGCCACATCCACCAGCCGGGCATCGCCGTCGGCGGCCACTGCATCCCGATCTACCCGCGGATGTACCTGTGGAACGACCCGACCGCGACCGTCGTCCGCTCCGCACGCGAGGCGAACGCGGCGATGCCGGAGTACGCCGTGGACCTGCTGGCGGCCGCCTACGGCGACCTGACCGGGGTGAACGTCCTGGTGCTGGGCGCGGCCTACCGGGGCGGCGTGAAGGAGACGGCGTTCTCCGGCGTCTTCCCGACCGTCGAGGCGCTCAGGGCCCGTGGCGCCGTCCCGTTCGTCTCGGACCCGATGTACACGGCCGACGAGCTGTCGGCGCACGGTCTGCCCCCGCACGCCGGTGAGAAGGTCACCGCGGCGATCCTCCAGGCCGACCACGCCGAGTACCGGACGCTGACCCCGGCGGACCTGCCGGACGTCACGGTCCTGGTCGACGGACGCCGTACGACCGACGCGGAGGCCTGGAAGGGCGTCCGTCGGGTTGTCATCGGCGGCTGACACCCCACCCGCACCGCAAGGGCCCGTCCGGGCATACTGGACGGGCCCTTGCCATGACACGGAGGGGAAGAGCGGGCGGAACAGGTCCTCGGGGCCGACGCCTCGGTCCGCCCGGAAGCCGTCGTACGATCCGGCCCTGGCGATGCTGCACGGGTCGGCCGCTCACTGCTCAGGATCCTCACGTGCCCGCTGTCCCCACCGTCGTCACCCCGTCCCTCACGGCACGGATCGCTGTCCGTGCACGCCGCGGCAGGTACGTTCTGCCGTTATCGATCTGCCTGCTGTACGCGGTGTTCCAACTCGTCGCGGCGCCGCAGTGGACGATGTTCCCGGATTCCTACCGGTACGCGCGGGCGGCGGAGCAGTACCTCGGTGTCCCGCGTGAGGAGGCGCATCGCACGGCGCTGGCCGCCTTCTGCGTCAGCCGCGCCGACCGCGCGGCGCACGACGAGCGGCTTCAGCCGATGGTCCACGAGAGCCGGAACGCCCTCGGCACCGCCGCCGAACGTGCCTGCCTCAAGCGGTGGACCGACGCCCCCGACATCACCACCGGTGACCCGCGCTATCAGGCCATCTTCTCCGGCCGACCGGGCTATCCCCTGCTCGCGGCGCCGTTCGTCGGCGCCTTCGGGGTGCTCGACGGGATGAGGCTGCTGGGAGTGCTCCTGGCCGCGGGGGGCTCGCTGCTCGTGTACGGACTGCTCGGCGGTGCGGGGCTGAACCGGCGGGCCGCCGCCGTCGGACAGGTGGCGTTCCTTGCCACACCGCTCGGCTGGTGGAGCGCCCAGGCTCTCGGCGAGGGGCTGTTCACGGTGTGCGTCCTGTGCGTGCTCTGGGGCGGTCTGCTGTTGCTCAGGCGCCGTTCCCTGGTGAAGGGAACGGCTCTGGTGGCCCTCGGGTACGTGGCTGGCGGGGTCACCCGCTACTCGTCGGCCCTGGTGCTGGCGGTGGTCCTCGGCGCGGCCGCGACGTGGGCTCTGTGTCTCCGCCCTCCGTGGCGCCACCGGGGTACGGCCGTTCTCGTGGCGTCCTCCCTGGCGGCCGCCGGTGGAGTCGCGCTCGCCATGCGGATGCTCGGCCTGCCGTCCTCACAGGTCACCCTGCAGGACACCTTCACCCATCACTTCGACACCCCGGAGATCGCCGCTCCCTGGAGCGCGCTGCTGGATCTCGACGCCCGGTTCTGGCCGGACTGGATCGCCCGGCAGGCCGGGATGCCCTACTTCCTGGTCCTTACGGGACTCGCGGTCTGGGCCCTGGTTCGTTACGGCAACGGACTCGGCCTGCCGGCCTTCGGCGCCGCGGTCACCGGAGCGTGCGCGGTCGCGGCCCATCCGCTCGTCCAGGAAGCCGACCGTCTCGGCGTCCTGATGTGGATGCCCGTCGTCCTCGGCCTGCCCCTCGTCGTCGACCGTCACTGGTCCTCGGTATCGGTGGCAGAGGTTCCGATGACAGAGAAGCAGCTTCGAGGTGCCGCTGCAGCGGTTGAGCGGTTGAGCGGTTGAGCGGACTCGACCGGCCGGTGAGCTCCGGCCCGGCCAGGGGAGGGCAGGAGTACCGGTCCCCGGCCCGGCCGCTCAACGCGTCGCCCACAGCGTCCAGGGGCGCGGGCCGAGACCGGCCTGCGGGCCGAGACCGGCCTGCGGGTCGAGGCCGCTGAGCCGGACGTCTCGACCGTCGTACGCGGCGACTTGGACAGCTCCTGCTCAGCGGCCACCGGAACGGCTGACCGCGCGCCGGGAGAGAGCGGGGGAGACCCCCGTCCGCGACGAAGGGGCCGACGTCCAGCCGGTTCCCCCGACCTCAGGCGCCGCGTTCGACGAGGACGCCGTCCTTCTCCTCGTACAGACTGCCGGTCTGCGGGCACTCCCACACGTCGGCCTCGCCGGTGTGCTCGATCAGCTTGACGCCGGCCCTGCCGACCCAGCCGACCCGTCGCGCGGGAACACCGACGACCAGGGCGAAGTCCGGCACGTCCTTGGTGACGACGGCACCGGCGGCCACCATGGCCCAGCGGCCGATGCTGATCGGCGCGACGCAGACGGCGCGGGCACCGATCGAGGCACCGTCGGCGATCTTCACGCCGACGGCCTCCCAGTCGCCGCCCCTCTTCTGCTTGCCCTCGGGGTCGACGGAGCGCGGGTTGTGGTCGTTGGTGAGGACCACGGCCGGGCCGATGAAGACGCCGTCACCGAGCTCGGCGGGCTCGTACACGAGCGCGTAATTCTGCAGCTTGCAGTTGTCGCCCATACGCACGCCCGAACCGACGTACGCGCCACGACCGATCACACAGCCCTCGCCGAGGCGGGCACCGTCGCGGATCTGCGCGAGGTCCCAGACGCTGCTTCCCGCGCCGATCTCTGCGGTCTCGTCGACCTGGGCGCTGGGCTGGACCCTGTAGTTCACTTCGTTCTCGCTTCCGGGGTGACGACTACGCCCGGTGAGCATACGTGCCAGGGCAGACCGTTCGCCTTGCGCCGAACCCCGTCGTATCCGGTGGGTCCACCGGCTTCAGTGGATCCACCGGGCGATCTCGCGGCCCTGACCCGGACAGGATGGCTCCCTCCCCTCACCGCTTCCGGCAGGCCCATGCACCCGTGCTGCAGCGCTCCCGCCTGAACAAGTGGGGCGCTGATGAGGATTAGGTCCGGGGCTTCGGTCCGCCGAGGCGCGCGACGACTGCATGGGCATCGTGATAGCAAAGAACGCAAACGTTGGCGTTGGGGCCGGATGAGGGTGTCGAGGCGGGCGGAGCGAGGTGTGTGCCGGTCGCTGCATGACACCCCGTCACCGCAGCCTGAAGCCTCGAACCGCGCTCCAAGGATTCGCAATTGACGATCGATCGGACGGCCGGGGCGTCGCTCCCTCGCGCGACGCGCAACCATCTGTGGGTTATGTGTGTGACTCCTGTGACTGACTTCACGCAGCGGGAAACGCTGTTGGTATTGCATGTGCACTTCACGTAAAGAAATGATCTCTTGACCTTCTTTAGGTTTTCTTTAGTTGTGGGAGATCTGTGTCTTACGCAAGGAACACGTGGCGGCACAGTGCTGCCAGCGTGTTGACAGGGGCATTGCTCATCTGGGGCGTCGGAACCGGCGGAACACCTGCCGCAGCCGCCGTGGCGTGCCCCTCAAGCACTGAGTCGGACTTCAACGGCGACGGAATCAGGGACACGGCGATCGCCGACCCGGAGGCGACCGTCGACGGCGTCGCGAAGGCGGGTGTGGTGCACGTCGTCTACGGCGGCGGCAAGGGCACCCTCGCCCTCTCGCAGGCCACGGACGGCATACCCGGCACTCCCGAGACGGGAGACCAGTACGGCTCCGCGCTGGCCGTCTACGACGCCGACCTCGACGGGTGCAGCGACCTGGTGGTCGGTGCCCCGTACGAGGCCATCGGCACCGCGCCCGAATCCGGCCTGGTGCACGTGATCTACGGCGCCACGGCCGGGCTGGGCGCCGGCACCAAGGCCGTCTCGGAGTTGTACCAGGGCAGCGACAAGCCGTTGGGCGGAACCCCGGAGGCCGACGACTGGGTCGGCTACGCGGTCGCGGCCGGAAAGACCTCGGCCGGCACGCCCTACCTGCTCATCGGCGCCCCCGGTGAGTCGATCGGCAGCGTCGAGGACGCGGGCGACTTCTACTACGTGAGCGGTACCGCGCTGACGGTCGTCTGCGTCACTCAGGACACCGAGACCGGCGGCGCCGTGGCAGGTATCGCGGAGCAGGACGACCGCTTCGGCTCCAGCATCGCCGCGACCCCGACCCACTTCGCCGTCGGCACGCCCGGTGAGGCGCTCGGGACCACGACCTTCGCGGGCGGCGTGGCTTACTTCAACCACACCCTCACCTCCGGCTACCCCAAGCCGCTCGGCGGACTCGCCCAGGACCAGGACGCGATCAACGGGGACGAGGAGGTCGGCGACCAGTTCGGCGCGGCGCTCGCCATGGTCCCCTACCGGGCCTCCGGCGCCACCTCCACCACCGAGTCGCTGCTCGTGGTCGGTATCCCCGGCGAGGACCTGAAGACCACCGTCGACGCGGGCGCCGTGCAGGTCTTCAAGCTCGCCGCCAACGGCACCTTCACCGAAACCGCCTGGATCGACCAGAACGGCGCCGACGTGGAGCAGAGCGCCGAGGCCGGCGACTTCTTCGGCCGACGGCTCGCCGCCGTCAACACCTCTCCGAACACCACCTCCACCGGCACGACCACCAGGGTCGCGATCGGCGTGCCCGGCGAGGAGTCGACCGAGGAGAACCCGGAGGTGGGAGGAGTCCAGATCGTCCCGCTGGTCGGCGCGCCCGGTGCCTCCGACCAGTGGATCGACCCCGGGTACGGCATCCCGTCCGCCCCCGCACCCCGCATGCTCACCGGCCTCTCCCTGGCCGCCACCCCCTCCCTGCTGTACGTGGGCACGCCCTACGGTGCGGCCGACGGACAGGCGGTCTACGGCTTCCCATGGGGTGTCGCCTCGGGCGGGGCGCCGACCCAGACGTTCAAGCCCGGTCAGGGCGGCATTCCGGCGGCCGGCGTCGCCTTCGGGGCCACGGTTCGCTGACGGTTCGCCGACGACGTCAGGGCGCCGAGCGGCGCCCCGCGACGGTCGCCGCAAGAGGCGGACGGGCGGCGGCGTACTCCCGCCCGTCCTCCCGCACGCGTCCCGGTTTCCACAGCTCGGGGCGGCGGGGGGCACCGCGCCCGGCGCGACCGTTCGCTGGCGACACGTCAACCACTCCGCGCATCAGCACATTTCGCCGGACCCGGCTTTCCGGCAACCGGCCTTTCGACACAGACATGAACCGACTGGAGAGTGGACGCGTGTCCGCAGACAGACACAGACCGATACGGCGGCGCATGGTGCGTGCCGCCGCTGCGGCGGCCGTCACCGGAGCGGTGGTGGCGGGCACCCTGGCGGTCCTGCCGGGCGACGGTGGTGGTCAGGCGCAGGCGCCGGTCGCCGCCGACCAACCGATGCAGACCGAGCAGCAGGCCATGGCCGCCGCGCAGGACAGCGGTAAGAAGACCGAGGTCGTCGGACTGCGCACAGAGCGCAGGGAGATCTTCGCCGAGCCCGACGGCACCTTCACGGCCCGCGAGTACACGGAGCCCGTCCGTACGGTCAAGGGCGGCAAGTGGGTCGACATCGACGCGACGCTGGTGAAGCGTTCCGACGGCGGCTGGGCCCCGAAGGCGGCCACCGTCGACCTGGCCTTCTCCGCCGGGCAGGCGGGCAAGCCGTTCGTGACGATGCAGCGGGCGGGCCGCGAGTTCGCCCTGAGCTGGCCGTACGGCAAGCTGCCCGCGCCGGCGGTCGACGGGGACACCGCCACCTACGTGGACGCCCTTCCCGGCGTCGACCTGACCGTCCGGGCCGAGGCCGACGGTTTCGGCCACCTCCTGGTGGTCAAGACGCCCGAGGCGGCAGCCGACCCGAAGCTGGCCAGACTCGACCTGGGCATGACCACCGACGGCCTGAAGGTCGCGGAGAACGCCTCCGGCGCGATCGTCGCGAAGGACGCCGAGGTCGGCGGCACCGTCTTCGAGGCGGGCAAGCCGGCGATGTGGGACTCGGCCGCCGTCAAGGAGGCCACCGCCAGGAAGCAGGGCCCGAAGGCCGTCGCGAAGGCACTGACCGCCGCGGCCGCGGGGGCGCCCGGGACCACGGCGGCCCCCGCCGCCGCCCTCGAAGGCCCCGGTGGCGGCGGGCACGTCGCCCCGCTGGACGTCGAGGTGGGCAAGGGCAAGCTGAGCCTGGTCCCCGACCAGAAACTCCTCAAGGGCGAGGACACGGTCTTCCCCGTCGTCATCGACCCGATCCAGCGCGCCACCTCGCGTTCCGCCTGGACCGGCGTCATGTCGGGGATGCCGAGCGAGCAGGACTGGAAGTACTCGGGCAGCGCGGGCGTCGGCAAGTGCCCCACCGACTACAACCCGGTCTCCTGCAACGGGGTCGGCACCCGGCGCGTGATGTTCACGATGCCGCTGTCCTTCTACAAGGGGAAGCAGATCCTCGGCGCGACCTTCTCCGCCCGGGTCGAGTTCATCTACAGCGCCACCCCGACCGCGGAGCCCATCCAGCTCTACCGGATCGGCGGCCAGAACTACAACGTCACGTCGTCCAGCAACTGGTCCAACACCTCGGACGACTGGGACGACTACCTCCAGACCGTCGACAAGGCGATCTCCCCGACCTCCTGCTCCAGCGAGCCCAACCTGCACTTCGAGAGCGGTGCGACCGGTGAGCTGACCAGTGAGGTCAAGACGGCCGCCGCGGGCGGCTGGAACTCGATGACGCTGGGCCTGCGCGCGGCCGACGAGTCCCGCTTCGCCGAGTGGAAGCGGATCTGCGGCAACGCGTTCCTGTCGGTCAAGTACAACAACCTGCCGCGGCAGATCAAGACGTCCGACATGTCGACCGACCCCGGTGGCGTGTGCAAGTGGGGCACGAGCCGTGCCTACGTCGACACTCCGCCGAAGCTGCGGGCCATCGCGAGCGACCCCGACCACGGCAACGGCCAGACCGACAAGGTGAAGGTCGAGTTCAAGATCGAGTGGGGCGGGACCACCCCGGGCTCGTACACCTACATCACGAAGGACGCGCTCTCCCCGGCGGCCAGCACGAGGTTCGAGCACACCGTCAAGTCGTCCATCCCGCAGAACACCGTCATCTACTGGAGCGCACGAGCCAACGACGGCGACGGCAACGGACCGTGGAGCTCGGAGGGGGACACCCCCCAGCGCTGCGAGTTCATCTACGACAAGACGTGGCCGGGCAAGCCGCTCGTGAAGTCGGAGCAGTACCCGTCGGACACCGTCTACCACGACGGCGTCGGTACGTACGGCACCTTCACCTTCTCGCCCAACCCGAACGACTCCATCCCGGACACCGATGTCGTCAAGTACCAGTACTCCTTCGACGGTGCGGCGCTGAGCCCCCTCAACCCGACCACCGGGGGCGGTTCCGTCACCACGCCGCCGTGGGTGCCGACCCGCGCCGGACGGCATGTGCTCGAGGTGATCGCCATCGACAAGGCGACTCACGCCAGCAGCAACTCCTACGACTTCCTGGTGGCCGAGGGCGCCCCGGCCGTCGGCCAGTGGAACCTCGCCGACGAGGCGGGCGGCGAAGCGCACGACGAGAGCGGTGACTACTCCGCGACCGCCGGCAGCGCCGTCGGCTTCGGCGTGGACGGCCCGGGCGGCAAGGCCGACAAGGCCGCCAACTTCGACGGCACCGCCGAGTCCTACCTCGACGTCAGCGAGAGTGTCCTCGACACCGCCAAGAGCTTCAGTGTCAGCGCCTGGGTGCGGCCCACCGCGCTGGACAAGAACATGGCGGTGATCAGCCAGGACGGTACCGGTGAGCCCGGCTTCTTCCTCGGCTATGACGCGTCCGCGCAGACCTGGAAGTTCTCCGTCCCGGTCAACGACGTGGACTCGCTCGGCGAGTGGAAGGCCCTCTCCACCGGAATCTCCGTGGTCAAGGACCAGTGGGTGCTGCTGACCGGTGTGTACGACGCGCAGAAGACCGGCGGCCCGCAGCTCCAGCTCTACATCAACAAGGATCTCAAGGGCTCCGTAGCGCGGCGCTCCACCTGGAAGTCGTACGGACCGCTGCAGATCGGCCGTGTCACGGCCAAGAGCGGCTACCGCGACAACTTCACCGGTGACCTCGCCGAGGTCCGGGCCTTCAAGCGGGTCCTCACGGCGGCCGAGGTCTCCGAGCTGATGACCGTCAAGCCCACGCGCAAGGGCTACTGGCAGCTCGACGACGCCGTCGGCGGCGCTTCCGCCGAGACCGGCGGCGGCCAGGCGCTGACCCTGGCGGGCAACGCCTCCGTCTACCGCCCGGCCGACCTGTTCGACAATGCGGCCCTGGTCGGCGACGGCAACCTGGTCCTGGACGGAGACGGGGACTACGCGTCCACCGCCACCGCCCCGGTCACCGGCAACACCAGCTTCACCGTGACCGTCCGCGCCCAGCTCACCTCGCTGGACCCGGTGAAGTCGCAGACGGTGCTGTCGCTGCCGGGCGCCAACGCCAACCGCGTCCAGGTCCGCTACCAGGCGGCCACCGGCCAGTGGGAACTGGCCGTCGCGAAGACCGACGCGGCCGCGGCCGAGGTCGTCACCTTCACCAACGACCATGAACTGCCCGAGACCGGCGGTTCCGGCCAGCACCTGGCGGTCGTCTACGACGCCTTCGCCAACTCGATCCGGCTGTACGTGGAGGGCGAGCTCGTCGCCGGCGCCTACGGCACGGACAACACCCTGTGGCCCGCCACCGGCGGCCTCCAGGTGGGCCGTTCGCTGCGCGGGGCGAGCGAGTACTTCGCCGGCGCGATCGACGAGGTCCGCGTCTACAGCGGCGCCGCCGACCAGATCGCGGTGCAGCTGATGTCCAGCCTGACGGCGACCCCGGACATGTGACGATCCGTCACAAATGAGGTGTGCCGGGCCCTTTGAGGGCCCGGCACACCTGCTCCGTCCCCCTCTTCCCTCTCTCTCATGATGTTCCCTTACTCTCAGGAAGTTGCCGAATGTTCATGCGTGGCCGCTCACTGAGCCGCCGCATGCCCAGACAGACGGTTGTCGCGACAGTGCTCGGGCTCACGCTCGCGCTGTCCGCTTCGTCTGTCCAGGCATCGGTGCTCGACGATGGCGATCGGGGCCGCATCGGCCGCCCCGGCGTCCGGGACGACGGGGATCCCGCCAAGGGATCCGACGCGAAAGCGAAGTCCCGTCCCTCCGATCCGGCGCGCAAGGCCGCGGTCAAGGGGCTGGACAAGGCGGTGTGGCCGAAGCAGGGCGGCGCCGATCTGACAGTGGGCGCGGCCGGCGCGACCGAGACCGGAGGCCTGCCGGTCAAGGTCGGCAAGGCGCTCAAGGCAACCAAGGCGTCCAAGGCGTCCAAGGCGTCCAAGGCGGTGAAGGGCGCTGCGGCGGCCGACGCGACCGGGACCGTCGACAAGGTGCGAGTCGACGTCCTCGATCCGAAGCGCGCCGCGAAGCTCGGTGCCGGCGTCCTTCTGGGCGTGGAGCGCGCCGATGGCGAGGACGCGGCCGCGAAGATTCGCCTGACGGTGGACTATTCGAAGTTCGCCGAGGGCTTCGGCGGCTCCTATGCCTCGCGTCTGCGGTTGGTGCAGCTCCCGGCGTGTGCCGTGGTCGCGACTCCGGGCAGCAAGGCCTGCCCCGAGCAGCCGAAGGTGCTGCCGACGGTGAACGACGTGGAGTCGGGCACGGTCTCCGCCGATGTGACGGCCGCCGCGGCTCCCGCCGACGGCGTCTCCACGATGGCGGGCACCGCGACCTCCCTCGTGGCGGTGGCCGCGGGTCCGTCGAGCGCGCAGGGCACGTACAAGGCGACGGCCCTGTCCCCGTCCTCAAGCTGGAGCGTCGCTCCTTCTTCCGGCGGGTTCAGCTGGAGTTACCCGCTGAAGTCCGTTCCGACCCCCGGTGGCCTGACGCCGACCGTGGGCCTCGGCTACTCCTCCCAGTCGGCGGACGGCCGTACCTCGACCACCAACAACCAGGGCTCCTGGATCGGCGAGGGCTTCTCCTACGACCCGGGCTACATCGAGCGCCGCTACAAGCCGTGCTCCGACGACGGCCATGCCGGCTCGGCCGAGCAGTGCTGGGCGTTCGAGAACGCCACGGTCATGCTCGACGGTTCGTCCGGTGAACTGATCAAGGACGACACGACCGGCAAGTGGCACCTGTCGTCCGACGACGGCGCGAAGGTCGAGCGGCTGACGGGCGCCACCAACGGCGACGACGGCAGCACGGGCGACAAGGGCGAGTACTGGAGGATCACGACTTCGGAGGGCACGGAGTACTCCTTCGGCCTGAACCGGCTGCCGGGCTGGGCGACGGGGAACGAGGAGACCAACTCCACCTGGACGACTCCGGTCTTCGGCGACGACTCCGGTGAGCCCTGCTACAACGCGACGTTCACCAGCGCGTACTGCCAGCAGGCGTGGCGCTGGAGCCTGGACTACGTCAAGGACACGCACGGCAACGTGATGTCCTACTTCTACGACCGTGAGACCAACTACTACGCGCTGAACGGCAAGACGGACGTCAACGGCACGGCCTACCACCGTGGCGGCTGGCTGAAGCGCATCGACTACGGCCAGCAGGACACCAAGGTCTACGCGGCGAAGGCTCCGGCCCGGATCGTGTTCAACACCGCCGAACGCTGCCTGACCACCTCCGACTTCGACTGTGCGGAGAGCAAGCGGACCAAGGCGAACGCCTCCTACTGGCCGGACGTACCGGTCGACCAGGAGTGCAAGTCGGCCACCAAGTGCACGTCACCGGTACCGACCTTCTTCACCACCAAGCGGCTGACGTCGGTCGTCACCCAGATGCGCAAGGACGCCACCAACTACCAGGACGTGGACGCCTGGACGTTCACGCACCTGTTCACGGACAACGGCGACGACTCCAAGACGCTGTGGCTGTCGAAGATCGACCACGAGGGCCGTGTCGGCACGGCGGTGAAGCTGCCGTCGGTGGACCTCTTCGGTGAGCAGCTCGCCAACCGCGTCGACGCGATCGGCGACAACATCGCGCCCTTCTACCGCTACCGGCTGTCGATGGTGCTCAGTGACACCGGCGCGCAGCTCGACGTCACCTACGCGCCGGCCGACTGTGCGAAGGCCTCGCTGCCCAGGCCGGGGGAGTCGACCAAGCGCTGCTACCCCGTGAAGTGGGCCCCGCCGGGCTACACCGATCCGATCACGGACTGGTTCCACAAGTACGTTGTCTCGGCGGTCATCGAGACCGACCGCACTGGTGGCAGTGACTCGATGGTCACGCGCTACGACTACCAGGGCGACGCGGCCTGGCGGAAGGCGAAGCCGGACGGCATCACCGATGAGAAGTACCTCACCTGGGGCGGCTGGCAGGGCTACGGCAAGGTCAAGGTCACCAGCGGCTCGTCCGACAACCAGACCACGCGCGTCGACTACACGTTCATGCAGGGCATGGACGGCGACAAGGACGCCGACGGCAACACCCGCTCGGTGACCGTCAAGGACTCCACCGGGGCGTCGTACACGGACGACGAGGAGTTCACCGGCCATCAGTTGGAGGCGGCGACCTATGACGGAAGCAAGCTCGTCTCCAAGACCATGGACGTGCCCTGGAAGCACTACACGGCGACGCAGACGCAGAGCTGGGGCACCACCCACTCCGCGATCGTGAAGCCTCAGGTCGCCCGGGGCTTCAGCCTGAAGTCCGACGGGACCTGGAACGAGACGAAGTCCACGACGACGTACGACACGGACAACGGCACCGGCCGCGTCCTGACCGTCGACGACCTCGGAGACGTCTCCACGGCCACGGACGACACCTGCACCCGCACCACGTACGCGGACAACACGGCCAAGAACATCCTGGCGCTGCCCTCGCGCAGCGAGGTCGTGTCGGTGAAGTGCGCGACGACGCCCGACCGCAAGACGCAGGTCCTGGGGGACGAGCGCACCTCGTACGACCTCGGCGCGTTCGGGGCGGCGCCCACGAAGGGTGACGCGACCAAGACCGAGCGGTTGACCTCGCACGACGGCACCACGGCGACCTACCAGATCACCGGTGCCACGACCTACGACGGCTTCGGCCGCCCGCTGACCCAGCAGGACGCCAAGCAGTACGGGACGGCGGACCAGACCAAGACGGTCTACGCCGAGACCAACGGCCTGCTGTCGAGGACGACGGTCACCAACGCGCTGGGCCACAACACGATCACCGACTACGCCCAGGCATGGGGTATGTCGACGGGGCAGACCGACCCCAACGGCAAGCGGACGGACCTCGCCTACGACGCGCTGGGCCGTCTGACGTCGGTGTGGCTGCCGGACCGGGCCTCGACCCAGACGCCGAGCATCAAGTACTCGTACAACGTCCGCAAGGACAAGGTCACCTCGATCAAGACGGAGAAGATAGAGAACGACGGCACCTACGGCGCCGAGTACCAGCTCTACGACAGCATGCTGCGGGCTCGTCAGATCCAGACCGAGGGTCCGGACTCCACCCGTATGGTCGCCGACACTTGGTACGACGCGACCGGAAACGTGCGGAAGACCAACTCGACCTACAACGCGGCCGATGCCGCCTCGGACGAGCTGCTGCTGGTGAGCAACGGCCAGGTCGGTGCGCAGAGCCTGCTGGAGCACGACGGTCTGGGCCGTGCCACCGCGGAGATCTTCGCGGTCTCGGGCGCGGAGCAGTGGCGCAGCACGACGACCTACGACGGTGAGCTGACGCATGTCGACCCGCCCGTGGGCGGTGTGCCCACGACCACGATCACGGACGCCCAGGGCAACGCCTCGGAGATCCGGCACTACCGTGGCGCCTCGCCGGGTGTGGGGGTTCCGTACGACTCGACCAAGTACACGTACAACAAGGCCGGTCTGCTGGAGACGGTCACCGACGCCAAGAACAACGTGTGGCGCTACGAGTACGACCAGCTGGGCCGCAAGACCAAGTCGGTCGACCCCGACGCGGGCACCTCACGTACCGAGTACGACGAACTCGACCGCCCGGTCGTGGAGTACGACGGCCGCAACAAGCAGACCTCCACGGTGTACGACAAGCTCGGACGTGTGCTCACGACCTGGCAGGGCGCGGCCGGCACCGGAACCAAGCTGAGCGAGAACAAGTACGACAAGGCGGGCTGGCTGGGCCAGCTCTACGGCACGCTGAGCTACACCTCCGCGACGGAGTACTTCGCCACGGCCGTCCAGTCGATGGACTCGCTCTACCGCCCGCTGCAGACCGCCTACCAGGTCCCGGCCTCCCAGGGTTCGCTGGCCGGCACGTACGCCTTCACCTCCACGTACAACTCGGACGGAACGGTCCGGACCACCGGCATGCCCGCCACGGGCGACCTGCCGGCGGAGAGCTTGACCTACACGTACGACGCCCTGCAGCGTCCGATGACGATGACGGGCTCCGCCAACTCGTACGTCACCAACACCGTCTACTCCAGGACCAGCCAGCTGCAGCAGCTGGAACTGTCCACGGGCAGCGGCAAGAAGGTGGGGCAGGAGTTCTTCTACGAGAAGGGCACCGACCGGCTGACGCGTGCGACGGTCGGCGTCTACGGCACGACCGCCCCCGCGAAGGACTCCCGGTACTCCTACGACCAGGCGGGCAACGTCCTGTCGATCGCGGACACGGCCAACGCGGCCGTACCGGACGTGCAGTGCTTCGCCTACGACAGCCGTCAGCGCCTGTCGGACGCCTGGACCCCGGCGGCCACCGAGACGACCGCGGCCGGCTCGGGCACTCGCGGCTCCACCACCCCTGTGGACGGCACTGGCCCCACGGCCTGTGACTCCGCCGCCGGGTCGAGCCCGCTGGGCGGTCCGGCCCCCTACTGGAAGTCGTACGAGACCGACGCCATCGGCAACCGGGTCTCCGAGACCAACCACGACACCGCTCTGAACGCGGCGAACAACATCACCCGCAGTTACGAGTACGGCGGCGCGGGCGCCCTCGGAGACGGACCGCACCAGGTCACCAAGGTCACCGAGAAGACCCCGACCGGCGACAAGCAGTCGACGTACGAGTACGACGACGCCGGCAACACCACCAAGCGCACCATCGGCGGCAACGCACAGGCCCTCCTCTGGAACGACCAGGGCAAGGTCGGCGAGGTCACCGAGGCGAGCGGCTCCAAGACCAGCTACGTGTACGACGCCTCCGGCAACCGTCTCGTGCGCAAGGACCCGACCGGTACGACGGTCTATCTCCCCGGCACGGAGCTGAAGCTGTCGGCGGACGGCACCAAGAAGGAGGCCACCCGCTACTACAGTTACGCGGGCCAGACCATCGCGGTCCGTACGGCGGCGAAGCTCTCCTTCACCGCCTCCGACCACCACGGCACGGGCGAGCTGGCCATCAACTCCGCCACCGGCGCGGTCACCCAGCGCCGCTTCGACCCCTTCGGTGTCGACCGCGGCGACAAGACCGGTGTCTGGCCGGGGGAGAAGGGCTTTGTCGGTGGCACGATCGACGCTTCGACCGGCCTGACACACCTTGGAGCGCGCGAGTACGACCCGGGGATCGGCAAGTTCATCTCGGTCGACCCGGTCATCGACTACACCCAGCCGCAGCAGATTAACGGCTACACCTACGCCAACAACTCGCCGGTCACAGAGTCCGACCCGAGCGGACTGACGTCGACACAGTGCAGCCTCTTCCCGGGAAGCTGCGCCGGCTGCGGCACTCTGTGCGCGCCCGAAGTTAGTGAGGTCAACAAGGCGAAGAAGGAGGTCAGTGACGCCGAGAGCCAGCAGTCCTCCGCCAAGAAGCGCATCACGTCCGCGGGCAAGATACTGATCAAGATCGCCCGGGACATCCTGGGCGTGGACGCGGCCCTGGACTGTATATCCAGCGGCGACCTAGGAGCCTGCGGCGAGACCCTGCTCAACATCGCCGGCAGTTTCGCGGGCGGCCTCGCGGGCAAGATCATGGCCAAGTACGGCGCCCCGTGGAAGTGGGCCAAGGGCCTCAAGCTCGTCAAGCGTGTCACCGGGCTGGTCAAGGATCTGATCGGCGGCGCGAGGAGCTTCTTCAAGGCGAGCAAGACCCTGGGCAAGGCCAGGATGGGCCTGGCCAAGGCCACGGAGAAACTGGCAGAGGCCAGGGCGAAGGCGGCGGCGGCGCTCAAGAGGGGTAAGACTTCCTGTAAGGATCTCCATAGTTTCCTCCCCGGCACCAAAGTCCTGCTCGCCAATGGCAAGACCAAGCCGATCGAAAGGATCCGGCTCGGCGACAAGGTCAAGGTGACCGACCCGAAGCGTGGCGGAACGACGGTTCGCAAGGTCGTCGGCACAATCGTCACCGAGGACGACAAGCACTTCGTCGACCTCACGATCAAGGGGAAGTCCGGTAAGGACGAGAACCTGGTCTCCACCACGACCCACCCGTTCTGGTCCGATTCCGAGCAGGCCTGGATCGAGGCCGGTGACCTGAAACCGGGCATGCGCCTGCACGCGGTGAACGGCGACACGGTCGAACTCACCGCCGTCCGATCCTTCGACGAGCGTCAGCGCACGCACGACCTAACGGTCGAGAGTGTCCATACGTACTATGTGCTGGCGGAGCAGACGCCGGTCCTCGTTCACAACTGCGGAGGACTCGACGATGCCGCACACGAGGCAATTCAGGATCGCCATGGGACTGATATTGCCGATGGGGTTGACTACAATCTCCAGCGCATGTGTACGGCCTGCAACTCGGCCAGTGAGGCGGCCGATCACACCATCAATGGAATCGGCGGCGACACAGACGAATTGGGTCGGTATCTGGCTGGTCAGCGCGACTTGGGCATGACTCATGTCGATCGGAGGAAGCCAGGAACAACTGCCAGACGCGATGAGAGTAGGGTGGATTCAAGTGATAGGGGCGTGACGATCGTCCAAAACTCCTACATGGTTCACGCTTATCATCAGTCGTTGGACGAGTTCAACAGCATCTTCAATTCGCTGGGGTGAGGTCGCATGTATCGGAGGGTTCGCCTCAGGCGTTCGGGTGAAAGCTATGTAGTCAGCCTCACTCCGACCCAATTCGAATTGGTCAGAAGGGTGCTTGTGGATCTTTATGGCGGCAGTCACTCTTCGGAGGTGGTGGCCGTCGTGGCTGGTGACGCGTCGGCGGAACTCCTCGAACTGAGGGATCGAGAGGTAGACTTCCAGTCGCGCTCGAACATTGAGGTGGCGTTGAGCCACTCCGATCTTCGGGCGTTGTATGGAGCCTTGGCGTTCGCCTTTTTGAATCGCTCGTCGGAGGAGGCGTTTCATAACAGATACGGCTTCTACAGTGAGAATGTCCAGGCTGTGGGCTGGGCGATCTGTGCGGCTATCCAGGGGGTAGGGAACTCTGTGTCGTGATTCTTCCCCAGATTAAGCTGAATGCTTGGTCAGGGTTCACAGTTCTAGAGGGTTCGCTCGTTTCGAGTTTGCTCCCGTGATGGTCGTGCCCAGAGCCGAATTTCGAGTTCCCTGGGATTTCGGCAGCAAGTATGAAGCCCCGTCAGATGCGTCCTGGCGGGGCTTCTGCGTGGGGTGACGGCAGTAGTTGACGGCAACGCCAGCGGACGAGGGCGGCGCAGGGTGGCGGTTTGTCGCTGTCGGAGCGTGCTGTCTTGGTGTTCTCCGGGCTGCCGAGTGCGGTGCTGAGGGTGTCGATGGCGTCTCGTTGGAGGCGGAGCCGGACGTGGCATAGACGGTGGCGGCGACGCCGACGTGGGCGTGGCCGAGGAGTTCCTTGATCGCGACGAGTTCGACGCCTTGTTCCAGCAGCAGCGTGGCTGTCGAGTGGCGGAGGTCGTGGAAGCGGATGCGGCGGAGGCTGGCGCGGTGGAGGAGCGTGGTGAAGGTCCGGGTGAGGTTGGTCGGGTCGATCGCTCTGCCCTGGGCAGTGGTGAAGACGTGCCCGCTGTGCTGCCATGCCGTGCCCGCAGCCTCACGTTCGCGCTGCTGCTGTTCGTGGTGGAGTTTCAGCGACTGGAGGCAGCGGGCGGGGAGGGCGATGCGGCGTTCGGAGGCCCGCGTCTTGGTAGGCAGCGTGGTGAGCCCGCCTGTGCTGGTGCGCTGGAGTGTGCGGCGGATGGCGGCGGTGCCGGCGTCGAGGTCGAGGTCTTCCCAGAGCAGGCTGAGGAGTTCGCCCTTGCGGAGCCCGGTGCGGAGAGCGAGTTCGAACAGCGCGTGCAGCGGTGACCGTGTGCGGTGGTGAGGGGTTCGAAGCGTCGGGGCGCGGGGTGCCGGTGCGGACGTTGGGGGCGACGTTGCGCGGGATCTCTTCCTCGCGCACGGCATGCTCCAGCGGGGACTTGAGCACAGAATGGATGTAGGTGAGCGTCAGCGGGGAGAGCACCTTGTGGCAGCACTGGCCGGCGGCACAGCAGCGGGGCTCATCACGCCGGGCATCGATACCGCGCGAGCAGCACTGGCAGGTGGTGCGGATCTGGTTGAGCCAGGTGCGGACGTCCTTGGCGGTGAGCTTGGTGAGCCTTCTCTTGCCCAGGCCGGGGATCAGGTACCGGTCGACGCAGGTGGTGTAGCGGGTGTGAGTGTTCTCACGGAGGTGGTGGACGGCGACGTTCTCCAGTCAGTACGTCAGGTACACGGCCACGCTGCCCTGCGCGGAGGGCACGGGAAGGCCGCGGTTGCTGGCGGCGATCTTCTCGGTGAGCTTGGCCAGGGCTTCGTTGCGCCTGGGTGGTGCCGTAGACACGGACGCGGCGGCGAGTCTTGCTGAGGGCGAGGACGTATCTGGCAGCTTCCCAACGGCTGTCCTTGCGCTTGTACACGGTCCCGTCGCCGTTCGCACGGCTGCGGCGGGAGGCGGGGTTGTCGCGGGGCGTGGTCATTAGGCGGCTTCCTGGTCGAGGCGGGTGCGGATGAAGTCGGTGAGCGCCCGGGCTGGGATGCGGCGAGCGCGGCCGAGGGTGATCGAGGCGAGCTGGCGGGTGCGGAGGAGGTCGTAGACGGCGGAGCGGCCGAGCTGGAGGCGGGCCTGGCCGGTGCCGTCGCAGGCGGTGCACAGGAGCGGGGTCCGGGGGCAGGAGGGTGGCGCCGCGTCCCTGGCAGGGGCGGCAGAACAGGGGGCGGTCGAGGGTGCCGAAGGCGGCGATCTCGCGCACGTCGAGCTGTTCGCCTCAGACGAGTTCGCGGTCCCCGACCGCGCTTGACTCGACCGTGACGCGGACCCGTGAGGCGGCGGCCCTGATGGCGTCCGCGAGTACGGCGACGGTGGTGTACGAAGGTGGGGCTGGGTGTTGCCGTCCGGGCCGTCGAGCCGGATCACCGCGTGGAAGTGGACCAAGCCCCGCTTCTGGTACTCGGCGACCTTCGCGAAGGACACGCGCAGGACCGAGCGGGCGGCTTTCTGCGTCATGCCGAGCCGGGCGGCGATCTCACGGCGCAGGTAGATGGTGAAGCGCGCCCACAAGGCGGAGGCGTGGGCGTTGAACAGGACCGCGCCCGCGTAGTCGTACGTCGCGGGGTTCAGCGGAATGCCGAGCAAGGGGTCCGTGGGTTCGTGGAGCCTGCGGCAGCGGCAGGGCCGGATGTCGCCGCCGGGGGTGGTGGGGCGGTTGTGGACGGGGCCGCAGGAGGGGGCGGTGAGGGTGGCGAAGACGTGGGGGTGGGTGCGGACGGTGTCGGGGACGGTCTTGCCGCCGGAGAGGCCGGTGCGGATGAGGTGGTAGGTGTCGGGGGCGCACCTCCAAGCCTCGCTGGCGGACGCGCTGGAGGGAGTCGTCGCGGTCGCCCGGCGGCATGGCATCCAGGCAGAACCTCGCCGACTGGACGACGGCGAGGGATAGGCCTGGTCGGCGGAAGCTGATACGGGCCCGGTTTGACCCCTCAAGCCGGGCCCCGTAACCTGGATCGTCGGCATGTCGAATGACCTGCCGCACCCCCGTAAACCTCTTCCTCCCGGTCGCTTCGGTTGCCGTAGTGGCTGGGAGAGGCTCGCCCGTGTTCGTTGCCGGGCGGCTGGACTGCGGGGATCCGTTCCGAGCGAAAGAGAGATCCGCGTGTACGCCATCGTGCGCAGCGGTGGTCGCCAGCACAAGGTTGCTGTCGGCGACATCGTTGAGGTTGACAAGATTCCCACCGCCAATGTTGGCGACACGGTCGAGCTCTCGACCCTGCTCGTCGTCGACGGCGAAGCCGTGACGAGCGACCCCTGGGTCCTCGCGGGCATCAAGGTCCAGGCCGAGATCGTGGACCACCACAAGGGCGTCAAGATCGACATCCTTCGCTACAAGAACAAGACCGGCTACCGCCGTCGTCAGGGCCACCGCCAGCAGTACACGGCGATCAAGGTCACTGAGATCCCCGCGGCTGCGAAGTAAGGGTAGGGACTGAGACATGGCACACAAGAAGGGCGCATCGTCCACTCGGAACGGTCGCGACTCCAACGCTCAGCGGCTCGGTGTGAAGCGCTTCGGCGGTCAGACCGTCAACGCCGGTGAGATCCTGGTCCGCCAGCGTGGCACCCACTTCCACCCCGGCGTCAGCGTCGGCCGTGGCAAGGACGACACGCTGTTCGCGCTGGCCGCCGGTGCGGTCGAGTTCGGCACGCACCGTGGCCGCAAGGTCGTGAACATCGTTCCGGTCGCCTGATCCAGTCCCGTCGAGGCTGACCCGGTTCCACGCGCACCGGATCGCAGGCCTCGGGGCCCAGGCTCCGTAGAACAGAAGTTCTTCGCGAGGCGGACCTCACTTCCCCCACGGGAAGAGGGTCCGCCTTTCGCGTGTTACGCAAGAGACATTCCCGTACGTACTGAAGTATCCGAAGTACGTACGCGCTGAAGTAACCGATGTAACCGAAGTGCTGGAGGCACCCCACATGACCACCTTCGTGGACCGCGTCGAGCTGCACGTCGCCGCGGGTAGCGGAGGTCACGGCTGTGCCTCCGTACACCGGGAGAAGTTCAAGCCGCTCGGCGGCCCGGACGGCGGCAACGGCGGCCGTGGCGGTGACGTGATGCTGGTCGTCGACCAGTCCGTCACCACGCTGCTCGACTATCACCACTCGCCGCACCGCAAGGCCACCAGCGGCAAGCCCGGCGAGGGCGGCAACCGCTCCGGCAAGGACGGCCAGGACCTGATCCTGCCCGTGCCGGACGGCACCGTCGTGCTCGACAAGGCGGGCAACATCCTCGCCGACCTCGTCGGCGAGGGCACCACGTACGCCGCCGCCGAGGGCGGTCGCGGCGGCCTCGGCAACGCGGCACTGTCCTCGGCCCGCCGCAAGGCGCCCGGCTTCGCGCTGCTCGGTGTGCCCGGGGGCCTCCAGGACATCGTCCTGGAGCTGAAGACCGTCGCCGACGTGGCCCTCGTCGGCTACCCGAGCGCCGGCAAGTCCTCGCTCATCTCGGTCCTGTCCGCCGCCAAGCCGAAGATCGCGGACTACCCCTTCACGACCCTCGTCCCTAACCTGGGCGTGGTGACCGCCGGCGAGACCGTCTACACCATCGCCGACGTGCCCGGCCTCATCCCCGGCGCGAGCCAGGGCAAGGGCCTCGGCCTGGAGTTCCTGCGCCACGTCGAGCGGTGCAGCGTGCTCGTCCACATCCTGGACACCGCCACCCTCGAATCCGAGCGCGACCCGATCTCCGACCTCGACATCATCGAGGAGGAGCTCAAGCAGTACGGCGGTCTGGACAAGCGTCCGCGCATGGTCGTCCTCAACAAGATCGACGTACCGGACGGCAAGGACCTCGCGGAGATGGTGCGCCCCGACCTGGAGGCGCGCGGCTACCAGGTCTTCGAGGTGTCCGCGGTCGCCCACATGGGCCTGAAGGAGCTGTCCTTCGCGCTCGCCGAGACGGTCGCCAAG
Organism: Streptomyces sp. NPDC005070; assembly: GCF_053600395.1. Taxonomy (NCBI): domain Bacteria; kingdom Bacillati; phylum Actinomycetota; class Actinomycetes; order Kitasatosporales; family Streptomycetaceae; genus Streptomyces; species Streptomyces sp. NPDC005070. The sequence goes on from NZ_JBSFZS010000002.1 coordinate 27,491, forward strand.
TCGCGGGCCGCGAAGCCCAAGGAGGAGGCGACCCGCATCGTCATCCGTCCGAAGGCGGTCGACGACGCCGGCTTCACCGTGGCGCAGGAGGAGGACGGCCTCTACCGCGTGCGCGGCGAGAAGCCCGAGCGCTGGGTGCGCCAGACCGACTTCAACAACGACGAGGCCGTCGGCTACCTCGCCGACCGGCTCGCGCGCCTCGGTGTCGAGGACAAGCTGATGAAGGCTGGCGCCCGCTCCGGCGACGGCGTCGCCATCGGCCCCGAGGAGAACGCGGTCGTCTTCGACTGGGAGCCCACCGTCATGGCCGGCGCCGAGATGCTGGGCCGCCGCGGTGAGGACCACCGCTTCGACGCCCCGCGCCCCGCCGCACAGCGCCGCCGTGACCAGCAGGCCGAACGGGACGAGTCGGAGAAGGAGTACGACGACTTCGAGCCGTTCTAGGCGGTCGGCCGACCCGGCCGAGAGATGTGACGGGCGCGGAGAGGATCTTCCTCTCCGCGCCCGTTCCGCGTCCGGGCCGGACCCTGGAGCCGACGTGCCCGGGTTCGTATGACCGAATGACCGAGGATGGGCCCGTCGGCCGCGTCGCGATCACCGGGCCGTCAGGAACACCGGCCGCCGTCAGGATCACCGGGCGCGTCAGGATCGCCGGGCCGCCGGAGACGCCGGAGACGCCGGGGAGGTCCGCGGAGTCCGCTGCGGGAACGTCAAAGCCCCCTGCCGTGGCGAGTCGTTCGTTGCTCGTGCATTTGTCATGCCTATGATGCGTTTTGTTCAGGAGGCGGGCTGCTGCTCCGTGTGAGCTTTTCGGTGTCCAAGAGGCAACCGACGCAAGGGAGTTCGCCGATGTCCGAAGCAGCCTCACGCGATCGACGCCGCTTTCTCACCGCCTCGGCCGCCGTGCTCGGCGCCGCCGCCTCCACCCAGCTCTGGCTGCCCGGCACCGCGCGCGCGGCCGAACCCTCCTTGCCCGAGGGCGTGTTCAGCCTCGGTATCGCCTCCGGCGACCCGCTGCCGGACGCCGTCGTGCTGTGGACCCGGCTCGCCCCCGACCCGCTGAACGGCGGCGGCATGCCCGACCGCGTGGTACCGGTCGGCTGGGAGATCGCCGAGGACGCCCGCTTCCGCAAGCGGGTGCGCCGTGGCACCACGCAGGCGCGTCCGGAGTACGGCCACAGCGTCCACGTCGACGTACGCGGGCTGCGCCCGGACCGCGTGTACTGGTACCGCTTCCGCGCCGGCGGCCGGCTCTCGCCGACCGGCCGCACCCGAACCGCGCCGCACCCCAACAGCGCGGGCGGCTCGCTGCGCGTTGCGCTCGCCTCCTGCCAGAACTGGCAGAACGGCTACTTCACCCCGTACGCCGACATGCTCGGCCAGGACCCCGACGTCGTCCTGTTCGTCGGCGACTACATCTACGAGTCCTCACCGTCGGCGACGGCCGTGCGTCGGCATGAGGGGTCGGGGGAGCCGTACACCCTCGCCCAGTACCGGAACCGGTACGCCCAGTACCGCAGCGACCCGCACCTCGCGGCGATGCACGCGAACGCCCCCTGGGTGGTCACCTTCGACGACCACGAGGTCGACAACGACTTCGCCGGGCAGATCCCGCAGGACCCGGACAAGCAGACGCACGACGCGTTCGTGGTCCGGCTGACCGCCGCCTATCAGGCGTACTACGAGCACATGCCGGTCCGGGCCACCGCGATCCCGGACGGACCGCACATCCGGATGTACCGGCGGCTCGACTTCGGCCGCCTCGCCCGGCTGAACGTCCTCGACACCCGGCAGTTCCGCAGCGACCAGGCGACCGGCCAGGAGGGCGCCCGGATCCCGTCGCTCACCATGCTCGGCGCGGCACAGAAGAAGTGGCTGCTCGGCGGCCTGCACAACTCACCGACCCGCTGGAACCTCATCGCCTCGCAGATCATGATGGCCGAGACCGACCTCCAGGTCGGCGAGGGCAAGCTCTGGTACTACGACGCCTGGGACGGCTACCAGGCCGAACGCAACGCCCTCATGACGGAGTTCGCGGGCATCCGCAACCCGGTCGTCCTCACCGGCGACCGGCACCTCACCATGATCAGCGACCTCAAGAAGGACTTCGCCGACCCGGACTCGGATGTCGTCGGCGCCGAGTTCGTCGGGACCTCCATCTCCAGCGGCGGTGACCAGGACCAGGTGGCCTTCCACAAGCAGTGGGACCCGCGGAGGCCGGACAACCCGCACTGGAAGTTCGTCGACGCCCACCGCGGCTACCACCTCTTCGACATCCGGCGGGACAGGATCGACGCCCAGGTGCGCGTTCCGGAGACGGTGCTGAAACCGGACGCCGCCTCCAGCACCCTGGCCCGCCTGCGGGTCGACGCCGGGAGGCCGGGCGTGCGGCTCGTGTGATCCGGTGCGCGGGCCGGTGCCGTGATCCGGGCCCGGCGCACCGGCGTGCGCCCGGGCCCGCCGTGAGCGGTCCCGGAACGGAGAACCCAGGGACTCACCGGAGTCCCAGGGCATTCTCAGGCTGCGCTCAGCATCGGTCCTTACCGTCCTCTCACCATGGAGACCGACTGTTCGACACCTGAAACGACAGCTCCCGCGACGCCCGAGCCGCTGCCCGCCGGGACCCGGCTGCTGCACATCGGCCCGCACAAGACCGGGACCACCTCGATCCAGGGCGCGCTGTTCGCCGCGAAGGACGCGATGGCCGCCCGGGGCGTCGACTTCCCCGCGCACAGCAGACACCCGATGGAAGCCGCCCTCGCGGTCTGCGGCCGGCCCGGAATGATGGGCGACGCCCGGCCGGCCGAGCGTCACTGGCGGCGGCTCGTCGACGCGGTGCACGCCACGGGGGGCCGGACCTCGCTGATCAGCAGCGAGTTCTTCGCGGACGCCCCCGACGACGCGACCGTCGCGCGGATCGTCGACGAGCTGGGCCGCGACCGCGTGCACGTCCTGGTCACGCTGCGCCCGCTGGCGAAGATCATGCCCTCGCAGTGGCAGCAGTACGTCCAGAACGGGCTGCGCATGGGATACGAGGACTGGCTCGACCACATGCTGCGCAGGGCTCCGTACGAGAAGCCCAACCCGAGCTTCTGGCGGCGGCACCGGCACGACCGGCTCGTCGAGCGCTGGGCCCGGGTCGCGGGCGCCGGGAACATCACGGTCGCGGTGGTCGACGACCGGGACCGCGGTGGCCTGATGCGCACGTTCGAGTCCTTGCTCGCTCTGCCCTGCGGTCTGCTGGCGGAGGCCCCGGACACCTTCAATCGTTCCCTCACGTCGGCCGAGACCGAAATGCTGCGGATACTCAACCGGGAATTCCGCGGAAATGGACTTCCGGACGAGATCTATTCGAATCTCGTGCGCAACGGCGCGGTCCCGCGGATGAAGAACTCCTGCCGTCCGTCATCGGACGACGTCCGGATCAGTACTCCGGTGTGGGCCCTTGAGGCCGCCGCGGCCATCGGCGAGGAGATGGCCGAAAGGATCGGCGCCACGGGTGTACGGGTTCTGGGCGACCAGGCTCTGCTGTCCGCCCCGCCGTCACCGTCGTCACCACCACCGTCACCGTCGTCACCGCTCGGCCCCGCGCGGGGTACGCCGCGGATCGACCCCGAGGCCGCCGCCCAGGCGCTGTACGGAGCGCTCGCCGTGGTCGCCGCGGAGTCCGGGCGTGCCGCCGCGATCCGGTCGGTCCCCCAGACGCCGTCGGGGGAACTCGTGCGTGTCCTGGGTCACCGGATGCTCAAGCGCATGAAGCGAAGGTGAGAATCGCGCACGAGACGTGTGCAGTTACTCACAGCAAATCCGGGCAATTCGTCCGGCGCCCTGGAAGTAGCCTGCCTGCAAGGTGAATAGCCGGTTGCGTGCACATATGCGGCAGGCGGCGCTCACCTTGCGTGGCAGTAACCGTAGGTGGGACCATTCCCGGGTTCCCTGTCGTCCCAAGGTAGGTCACCTGTGTCTGAGCACATTGCCAAGCCCCGTACCACCGCAGTGATCCTGGCCGGCGGCACCGGTCAGCGTGTGGGTCTGTCGATTCCGAAGCAACTGCTGAAGATCGCCGGCAAGGCGGTCATCGAGCACACGCTGACCACCTTCGAACAGGCCGACTCGATCGACGACATCATCGTGCTCATGGCCCCGGGCTATGTGCCGGACGTCGAGAAGATCGTCGCGAAGGCGGGCTTCACCAAGGTGACCCGCGTCATCGAGGGCGGTACGACGCGGAACGAGACGACCGAGCGCGCCATCGCCGCCCTCGGCGAGGGCCTGGCCGAGGGCGAGGACGCCAACGTCCTCTTCCACGACGCCGTGCGCCCGCTGCTGTCCGAGCGCGTCATAGACGACTGCGTCACGGCCCTGGAGCGCTATCAGGCCGTCGACGTCGCCATCCCGTCCGCGGACACGATCATCGTGACCCGCACGCACGGCGAGGACGGCGAGTTCATCACCGAGATCCCGGACCGCTCCCGGCTGCGCCGCGGCCAGACGCCCCAGGCGTTCAAGCTGTCCACGATCCGCCGCGCCTACCAGGTCGCGGCCGGTGACCCCAACTTCCAGGCCACGGACGACTGCTCGGTCGTGCTCAGGTACCTGCCGGACGTGCCGATCCACGTCGTCGCGGGCGACGAGTACAACATGAAGGTCACCCAGCCCGTCGACGTCTTCATCGCCGACAAGCTCTTCCAGCTCGCCTCCACCGCCGCGCCCGAGCAGGCCGACGAGGCCGCCTACCGCGAGCTGCTCACCGGCAAGACCCTCGTCGTCTTCGGCGGCTCGTACGGCATCGGCAAGGACATAGCCGAGCTCGCCGAGAGCTACGGCGCGAAGACGTACGCGCTCGGCCGCTCCACCACCGGCACGCACGTCGAGAACCCCGAGGAGGTCGACGACGCGCTCTCCACGGCGTACGCGGAGACCGGGCGTATCGACTACGTCATCAACACCGCGGGCGTGCTGCGCATCGGCAAGCTGGCCGAGACGGACAACGCGACCATCGAGGAAGCGCTGAAGGTCAACTACCTGGCCCCGGTGCAGATCGCCCGCTCCTCCTACAAGTACCTGGCCGAGACCAAGGGCCAGCTGCTGCTCTACACCTCCAGCAGCTACACGCGCGGCCGCGCCGAGTACAGCCTCTACTCCTCCACGAAGGCCGCCATGGTGAACCTCACCCAGGCGTTGTCCGACGAGTGGGCCGGCGACGCCATCCGCGTCAACTGCATCAACCCCGAGCGCACCGCGACCCCCATGCGCACCAAGGCGTTCGGCCAGGAGCCCGCGGGTTCGCTGTTGTCCTCCGAGGCCGTGGCGCGCACCTCGCTGGACGTTCTGCTCTCCGAACTCACCGGTCACGTCATCGACGTCCGTCAGCAGGACCCGACGGCGGGCGCGGGCCGTGCCTCCGGTTTCGAGGCGGCTCTGGCCAGCGTCCTGGACCGACAGGACGGCGTGGCATAATCAAAAACGAATAGCCTTTCGGAATTCAGGCCTTTGTGTCCGCGTCTTCATCGCGTATTCACAAGGGCCTGAATCCGTAAGGCTTACCTTTCGCTTTTGGTTCATCTTCGGCATCAAAAGAGCTTTTGGTGTCAAACCGGCACTCACCCCCTCAAGAGCAGGTTTCTCCGTGATTTCCACCGCTATTCGCGTTGCCCGGGTGGGCAGCGCGGCCGAGCTGGCGGCGGCGGCCCTCATGATGCTGGGCTTCCCCTGCCTGATGCTCGCCGCGCTCCTGCCGAGCGTCGGCGCCTTCGCGGCCGCGGCCGCCGTGACGTATCTGGCAGACCACTATCTGCACCGGCGCGGCAGCTATCTGGTCAACCGCCTCAGCAAGGTGCGGGCCGGCCTGTCCATCAGGTTCCTGATCCGGCAGCTTCTGCTCGTGCTGCTCCTGGCGCGGCTCGACCTGTCCGGCAACATGGTCGTCAACGTGGCCATCGCGTCCTTCCTGGCCTTCTACGGCTTCCAGGCACCGCACAGCGCACTGATCACGATGATCCAACTGCGCCGCAGGCTGCCCGTCGTCACGCGCAACGTGGACCTGGGCTCGCGCGTACGCATCCCGGACGCGCCGCCGCCCGGGCTGCTCGACCGGTCCGCCGAGAAGATGCTCCACCTCGACCTGCTGGCAGTCGTCGGCCTCCTGGCCACTGCTGCCACCGACAACGACACCTACGGCTTCGCGGGCATCGCGGTGTCCCTGCTGCTGGCCTTCGGCTACGTCATGGCCCTCTTCCCGTTCGCGCGCGGACGGAGGATCCCGCCGAACGCCGACAAGGTCCTCGCGGCCGTCGACGACTGGCTGCGCGAGTACCGTCCGGAGACGGTGCTCTACTTCTCGGGCTCCAAGGACTCCGCCTACCAGGTCAACATGTGGCTGGAGACGATGGAGCAGCTGGACACCCGGCCGCTGATCATCCTCCGTGAGCGGGCGGTCCTGGAAAGTGTGGCGCCCACCACGGTGCCGGTCATCTGCGTGCCCGGAGGGGTGCACCTGATGAACATGAACCTGTCGACGGTGCGGGTCGCGCTCTACGCGGCGAACGTCGGCAAGAACATCCACATGCTGCGCGTACCCACCATGCAGCACGTCTTCATCGGCCACGGCGACAGCGACAAGCTCGCCAGCGTCAACCCGTTCAGCAAGGCGTACGACGAGGTGTGGACCGCGGGCCGCGCGGGGCGCGACCGTTACGCGATAGCCGACGTAGGCGTCCGCGACGACGACATCGTCGAGGTCGGCCGCCCGCAGCTCGCCCCGATCCAGTCCTGGCAGGGCGTGCCCGAGGGCCGTATCCCGACCGTGCTGTACGCCCCAACGTGGGAGGGCTGGGACGACAACCCCGGCAACACCTCGATCCTGCTCGCGGGCGAGAACATCGTGCGTTCCCTGCTGGAGGCCGAGCCTCCGGTCCGTGTCCTCTACAAGCCGCACCCGTTCACCGGAACCCGCAGCGGGGCCGCCAAGGCCGCGCACAAGCGGATCACCGCGATGGTGGAGAGTGCGGGCGCCGGGCGCGCCGCCGACCCGCGGTTCGCCTCCGACCCCGCCGGACGGGCGGCGGCCAAGGAGCAGCTTGTCCGTATCGAGGCCCGTATCGCCGTTCTGACCGGCTCCGGCGAGAACGGTGACGAGGCCGAAGTCTCCCGTGACGGTCTCGTCGACATGGGCCTCCACACCGAGGTCGCCCGGCTGCGCGCGGAGTGGAACGAAAACCACTGGCGTTCCTTCGGCACCGCCGAACACCGGGTCATCACGGGTGCCGAACCGCGCCTGTACGACTGCTTCAACGTCTCCGACGCGATGGTCTCGGACATCTCCAGTGTCGTCTCCGACTTCATCGCGAGCGGCAAGCCGTACGCCGTCACCGACTCCGCGGAACTCGGCGCCGAGGAGTTCAAGCGTCAGAACACCGCCGTGCGCGGTGCCGTGATCCTGTCCAACTCGGCTGCCGAACTCGGTGAGTTGCTCGAAGCGGTGACCGACTCGGCCGCGGACGCACAGGCCGCCGACCGTCAGGAGCTCAAGCGCTACCTGCTCGGCCCGGACGAGCCGACCTCCATCGACCAGTTCAACGCCGCGGTGCGGGCGCTGGCGCGCGAGGCCGAGCGGCGCAACCTCGGTCAGAAGAGCGGTACTTCGGCCGCCGTCGCCGACCTCGCGGCTGCGGTGCCCGGCCAGCGGGTGGCCGGCGAGACGGACGGAGCAGCGGTCACCGGCTGATCCGGTCCGCATGAAGACACGGGCATGGCCCCGGAGAAGTTCTCTCCGGGGCCATGCCCGTTTCTTACGCTTATCGCCTTTTCTCTTACAGTTTTCCGCGAACCTTCACGGGTAGGTCACCCGCCGTTCCTGTGAGCTGGGTCACGAAATGGGTGGTTCAGGGCAACCGGTTCGCGCCCTCGGCCGTCTTCTAGGTAGCGATTGAGGTGATAGGGGGGAAATGTCTTTGTTATATTTCCCGAACAAGGGGGAAACGTGACGCAACCTGATGTGACGATCGTCATCGGGGCGTACGAAGCGATGCCGTACCTGGTCAAGTGCCTGGAATCCGTGGAGAACCAGACGCTCGGCCCCGAACGCATCGAGGTCATTGCCGTCGACGACGGGTCCACGGACGGCACGGGGGAGTATCTGGAGAAGTTCGCCGAGCGGGCGGCCATGTCCGTGACGGTGATCCGGCAGGCCAACTCGGGCGGCCCCAGCGGCCCGCGCAACGTCGGTCTCGGCAAGGCGCGGGGGCGCTACGTCTTCTTCCTCGACGCCGACGACTACTTCGGCGCGGAGGCACTGGAGCGCATGGTCGCGATGGCCGACGAGCAGCACACGGATGTCGTGCTCGGCAAGGTCGTCGGGATCAACAGGACGGCTCCGAAGACGATGTGGGGCAAGAACCAGCCCCGTACCGATGTCTTCTCCTCGAGCATCAAGTTCACGCTCAGCGCGCAGAAGCTCTTCCGTCGCGAACTGCTCACCCGGCACGGGATGGCCTTCGACGAGTCGCTGAAGACCGGCGAGGACGCGCTGTTCACGATGGAGGCCTACCTCCGCGCCGACGGCGTCTCCGTGGTCGCCGACTACGACTGTTACCACCTGGTCGGCCGCGAAGACGGCAAGCACATGACCAAGAGCGGCAGTTACAGCCTGCGCTTCGACTCGGCCCGCGCACTGATGGGCCTCATAGCCGAGCACGTACCCGCCGGCCCGCGCCGCGACAATCTGATGGTCCGGCCGTTCCTGATCACCCTGCTCCCACAGTTCGGCCCGGGTCTCCTGAAGCAGAGCGAGAAGGTGCGGAGTCACAAACTCGACCTGGCCAAGCCGCTGATGGACGCTTACTGGCACGAGGGCGTCGCCACCCGCCTCAAGGTCCACGAGCGGCTGCGACTCCACCTGGTGGCCCAGGGCCGGGGCGATCTCCTCCTCGACGTGGTGGAGTTCGTCAAGTCGAAGAAGGCCCCCGAGGTCGTGCTGGAGTCCAGCGGCCGCAAGGCCTATCTCGCCTACCCGCACTTCCGCGACCGGGCCGCGGGTGTCCCGGACAGCTGCTACGTCCCGACGTCCCGCGAGACGGTCACCATCGGGGGCTTCCAGCCCCGTCCCGCATTCCTCGGGCGCCTGCGCCGGGTGGCCCGGCGGATGCTCGGGGTCCTGCGCCCCGCCTGAGCCCCCCCGGGGGGGCGCCTCCTGGAGTCCGTCATCGAGACGGCCCGCCCGGAGGCGCCCGCCACTAGTTGCGGCCCGGCTGCAGCGCCTTGCGCAGAGGCCGGCCCACCGCACGCCGTGCCAGCCGGTAGACCGAGCGTCCGGGCGCGGCCGCGGGGCCCGGGGTGGGCGTGGCCGGCTTGGGCGCCCGCTTCAGCTCCCGCTTCAGCTGGACGTTCTCCGTGGACAGTTCGGTGAGACGGCTCTGGAGCCAGCCGAAGCGCGTGGTGAGGGAGGTGACGTCGGTGTCGTTCCAGGGGCGGACGCCGGGCGGGAGGGCCAGGGAGCGGACGCGCTTCTCGTAGGCCGCGCCTCCGTCGCCGTGCGTGAAGGTGTTCTCCAGGCCGTTGCGGTCCAGGAATCCGGTGAAGCGCTCGAAGCGCTCCTTGTGCCCGCGGGTCAGCGGGCCGAAGTCGGCATCTGCGTAGAGCTGGGCCGGATCGAGGTCCGCGGGCAGGTCGGTGATCGGCCGGTGCGGGATGCCGAAATAGCGGCACAGCTCCAGCGTGCGGGAGTCGCCGCACAGCACCGTCGCGGGTGTTCCGGCGAGCAGCGCCGCGATGTTCCCGTGGATGCGGGAGCCGAAGGAGAAGTCGAAGTCGCGCAGATCGTCGATCCAGGTGACGGGGTCGACGTAGACGCGGACCTTGTCCTCCCGGTACATCGGGTGGTCCGGATGCGTGGGCATCGCGGTCACGGCACCGTTCGGGTGGGACAGATCGCGCCAGTGCAACTGCTGTGCGTCACTGAGGTTCTGGCCGATGAAGCGCAGATGCGGATAGCGCGCGTGGGCGTTCCGGACGACACGGTCCAGGCCCTGCGTCCGCATCGCGCTGTGCGAGCCGTTGACCGCGATCCGGGAGTCGGGTCCGAGCGTGTCGGTCCCCTTGCGCACGTCGAGCTGGTCGCCGTACATGAAGAGGGAGGGGCAGCCGATGACTTCGACGTCCTTGAAGCCCATGTCCCGCAGATAGCTCTCGGTGAACTCGCCGCGCACCCCGATGGACGCGCTGTGGTCGAGCACCGCGGAGACGAACTCCCGCACGGCGGGCTCGATCGGCTTCAGCCGCGCCGGGTCGTAGTTCAGGCCGGCCTGCGCACCGACGCCGGGGACGATCACCGGGATCTTCAACTTGTTGATGAGTCGGGTAAGCCGTCTGAGCGGGGCCTCGAAGGAGGGCCGGAACGCGTTGGCCAGCGGGATGACGAAGGCGTCGTACTCCTCGTTGATCCGGTTCGCCGAGGCCGCGTCGGTACGCATGCCGTTGGACACGATCTCGGTGCGCGGTGTCTCGAGGATCTTGTGTGCGGCGTCGCTGAAGATGAGATTGCCCGCGTTGGTGGCGATGACGTCCTTATGGAGGGCCTGCTCCAGGGAGACGACGTCGTAGGGGCTCTTCCCCGATCTGAGGAGTATGCGCTTAGCGGGGGGAACGGTAGGTGTCACAGGATTCAACTTATCTTTACTTTGCCGTCGATTCACATACGCAATCCATACAACCTTTTTGCATGTGAGCGACCTGTGATCACGCGACTACGCGGTGCCGTCCGTCTGCTGGACCGGCGGGCCGCGGGGCTTCCTCTTCGCGTAGATTGCGGGCGGGGCACCGAGACCGACGCGAGGGGGCACACCGCAGGTGGCAGCGGCAAGGCAGACCGAGACGCACGCCGACAGGCACGCTGTGGCGCAGGCCCACAGGATCATCGTCAAGGTGGGCTCCTCCTCGCTCACCACCGCCTCCGGCGGCCTCGACGCGGACCGGGTCGACGCCCTCGTGGACGTCCTCGCCAAGGCGCGTGACGGAGGCGAGAAGGAGATCGTCCTCGTCTCCTCCGGTGCCATCGCCGCGGGCCTCGCGCCGCTCGGACTCCGCCGCCGCCCCAAGGACCTCGCCCGCCAGCAGGCGGCCGCCAGTGTCGGCCAGGGCCTCCTGATGGCCCGCTACACCGCCTCCTTCGCCCGCTACGGCATCCGCGTCGGACAGGTGCTCCTCACCTCCGACGACACCAGCAGGCGCGCCCACCACCGCAACGCCTCGCGCACCCTGGACAAGCTCCTCGCGATGGGCGCCCTTCCGGTCGTCAACGAGAACGACACGGTGGCCACGGACGAGATCCGCTTCGGCGACAACGACCGCCTCGCCGCCCTGGTCGCCCATCTCGTACGCGCCGACCTCCTGATCCTGCTCTCCGACGTGGACGGGGTCTACGACGGCGACCCCAGCAAGCCCGGCACCGCGCGGATCGCCCAGGTGCGCGAGCCCGCCGACCTCGCCGGCGTCGAGATCGGCAGCGCGGGCAAGGCGGGTGTCGGCACCGGCGGCATGGTCACCAAGGTCGAGGCCGCCAGGATCGCCGCCGCGGCCGGCATCCCGGTGGTGCTCACCAGCGCCGTCCACGCCGCCGACGCCTTCGCGGGCCGGGACACCGGCACCTTCTTCCACGCCACCGGCAAGCGGTCGGCCGACCGGCTGCTGTGGCTCCAGCACGCCTCCACACCGCAGGGCGCGCTCACCCTGGACGACGGCGCCGTACGCGCGGTCGTCGAGCGGCGCACCTCGCTGCTGCCCGCGGGCATCGCGGGCGTCGAGGGCGAGTTCACCGCGGGCGACCCGGTCGAGCTGCGCGACGGCACGGGCCGGGCCGTCGCACGGGGGCTGGTGAACTTCGACGCCAAGGAGATCCCCCAGCTCATCGGCCGCTCCACCCGGGAGCTGGCGCGCGAACTGGGCCCCGCGTACGAGCGCGAGGTCGTGCACCGCGACGACCTCGTCCTGCTGAACCCGTAGCCCGCCGGACCCGTGGAACGCGCGTCCTGCCGGGCGCGCTCGTGAGACGCGCGTCCCGGCCGGTGGATGTCACAGCGGCCCCATCCGCCTGGCACCGGTACCGGTGTCCCAGGCGCATCGCCGAAACGGCTGTCCACTACATCCGTAAATGGCCGAATCCCCCGCCCCCACCGGTGGACGTTCCGTAAAACCGCCACACGGCGGCTTCTCACCTGCTCAACTTTGTGGCAGGGAGAGTCCGGGATTCGGTACGACCATCGGGTAAAGGAGGCCGTCGTGAGACGAGTGCGCCCTGGGGTGGCGGCGTCCCGCGGTGGTACCGCCTCCCGCGCGGTGGGCGAGGAGCGGGCCCTGACCAGTGTCGCCGCCGGCGACACCTACAGCGGCGAACAGCCCGCCGACCAGCCCCGGCTCTGGCACGTCACGCTGAGCGTGTCGGGCGGCGAGGCCCCGCTGACCGAGGTGCGACGCGGTCTGGAGCAGCTCGCCCACGACCACCCCTTCCTGCTGACCAGCCGCTACGCCAACGACCACGCGGAGATCCGCTACTGGGAGGAGGCCCGCGACCTGCACGACGCGGCGGCCGTCGCGCTGCGCCTGTGGGGCGAGCACCGCCAGACCGCCAAACTCCCGCCCTGGGAGATCGTCGGCCTGGAGGTCATCGACCGCGAGACCTACCACCAGCGGATCGCCGAAGGATACGGACCGCTGCCCGCGACCCCTGTCGGGGTTCATCCCTTTTGAGCCCGTCTCGCCGAATGGGACAACCGCCGGACCGGCCCGCCGCGCCCACTACCCTTCCCCCATGACCACGCTCTCGCCGTACGACTCCATGTCCCCGGTGGCCCAGGCCGCCTATCGCGCGAAGTCCGCCGCCGCCGACCTGGCGCCTCTGCCGCGGGCCGAGAAGGACGACGCGCTGCTCGCGATCGCGGACGCGCTGGAAGTCCGTACGAGCGAGATCGTCGCTGCCAACGCGAAGGACATCGCCAAGGCCCGCGAGGCCGGGACCAGCGAGAGCATCATCGACCGGCTCACGCTCACCCCCGAGCGGGTGCGCGCGATCGCCTCCGACGTCCGTGACGTCGTGGCGCTGCCCGACCCGGTCGGCGAGGTCGTCCGCGGCTCGACGCTCCCGAACGGCATCGACCTGCGCCAGGTCCGCGTCCCCCTCGGCGTCGTCGGCATCATCTACGAGGCCCGCCCGAACGTGACCGTCGACGCGGCCGCCCTCTGCCTGAAGTCCGGCAACGCGGTCCTGCTGCGCGGCTCGTCCTCCGCCTACGAGTCGAACACGGCCCTCGTCCGGGTCCTGCGCGACGCCGTGGGCGGCGCCGGACTGCCCGCCGACGCGATCCAGCTCGTCCCCGGTGAGGGCCGCGAGTCGGTCCGTGAGCTGATGCGCGCCCGCGGCCTGGTCGACGTCCTCATCCCGCGCGGCGGCGCCTCTCTGATCCGTACGGTCGTCCAGGAGTCCACCGTCCCGGTCATCGAGACCGGCACCGGGAACTGCCACGTCTACGTCGACGCCCAGGCCGACCTCGACATGGCCGTCGACATCCTGATCAACTCCAAGGCCCAGCGGCCCAGCGTCTGCAACGCCGCCGAGACCCTCCTGGTCCATCAGGACATCGCCGCCGAGTTCCTGCCGCGCGCCCTGGACGCCCTCGCGGACGCCGGGGTCACCGTGCACGCCGACGAGCGGGTCCTCGCCTTCGCCAAGGACTCCAAGGCCACCGTCGTGGAGGCCACGGCGGAGGACTGGGACACCGAGTACCTCTCCTACGACATCGCGGCGGCCGTGGTCGACTCGCTCGACAAGGCCGTGTCGCACATCCGGCTGTGGAGTTCCGGCCACACCGAGGCCATCGTCACCACCTCGCAGCAGGCCGCCCGCCGCTTCACCCAGCTCGTCGACTCCACGACCGTCGCCGTGAACGCCTCGACCCGCTTCACCGACGGCGGCCAGTTCGGCTTCGGCGCCGAGATCGGCATCTCCACGCAGAAGCTCCACGCGCGCGGTCCGATGGGACTGCCGGAGCTGACGAGCACCAAGTACATCGTCACGGGCGACGGCCACATCCGCCGCTGAGACACCGGAGGGGGCGCGCGGCGGACGGTTCACGGCCCGCGGTCCACTGAGGCGCCGCCCCTCCTGCGGACGAATTTCCGTACCGTCTGCCCAAATTGACCCCTCAGGTCTACTCTGGATCCGTGCCGGAGGACGTGGGGGGCACGCCGTTCCCTGACGGCTGGGAGCCCGACGACGACCACGACCGCGGGGGCGCGGACGAAGAGTTCGCCTCCGTGGTCTTCGACGAGGACTTCGTACGGGCGGCGGCGTTCCACGAACCGACCGCCGTGGAGCGGCTGCTCGCGGCGGCCCAGGCCCGCGCGGAGGCCTCCGAGGCCGAGGCGCGCCGCGCGCACGCCCGCGGCGCCCGAGGCGACGACGAGCGCTACGACGACGGCTTCGGCCCCGACGGCTTCGCCCACGATCCCGACCTGGACGACCCCGACGACTCCGAGGTCCTGGAGGGGCGCCACGGTTTCCCGGGACCGTACGGCCGGCCCTACGGCAAGCACACCCGCTGGCACCGCCCCGTGGCCTGGCTCCTCGCCCTCGTCATGGGCATCGGCATGGTCGCCCTCGCCTTCACGGCCGTCTACCGGGGCGCTTCCTCCGGCAGCCGGGACCAGATCCCCTCACCCGCCTCCTCCGGCCTCGAACAGGGCCGGGAGAAGGTCACAGGACCGGGCCCCTCCGCCTCCGTCGGCCCTCCCCGGCCGACGGTGTCCGTGGTGCCGCGGACACCCTGACACCGGTCCCGCCGCCGGAGCGCCGACGTCCGTCGCACAGCGTGACGGTGATGGTGGGAACCTGTCAGAACTTGTCGCGCACCACAGCGTTTACCGGAGCCTCAGGAGACCTACTCTGAAGGTATGGGCGGGCCTGGAGACCCACCTGAGGGGACACCCGAGGGTGCTCCCGCCGGTGGCGAGGACGAGTACCGATCCGTCGTCTTCGACGAGTCGTTCGTCCGCGCTGCCCGCCTCCAGGAGTTCTCCGCCCAGGAACGCATGGCCGACCACAGCCCGGCCGTACGCCGCCGCCCGCCCCTGCAGCGCGGACTGTCCCGGCAGGCACTGATCCTCGTCCTGCTGATAGCCATGGCCTTCGGCACCGCGATCTACATGGGCGTACGCCACCCGTACCCGACGACCCCCGCCACCCGGTCGGCCGAACCGCTGCGCATGACGGTGATCCCGCTCGCCCCGCGGACCGCCGTCCCCGGCTCGGCCAGCACCGATGCGCTGTACACCGGCAGCCCCGCCGCCCAGTTCCGCACCGGAGCCGACGGCATCACCCTGCCCGCCGTCCGGCGCACCGCGCACTTCTCCGACAGCCAGGTCGTCACCGCCCTGACCACCGCCAAGGACTACCTCGTCGAGTCGTCCCTCGACCCGAGCGTCCTGACCGGAGGCGCCACCCGGCCCGTACGGATCCTGCTCGACCCGCGGCAGCTCGACCAGTTCGACCGGAGCTTCGAGCACCCGGCTGCCGACGGACGGCACGCCCCGACCGGCTGGCTGATCCGCTTCGACGCGACCCGGACGCAGCTCGCCGACAAGGGGATCCGGGTGCAGGGCACCCTCCAGGCGGCCGAGACCGACGCGAACACCCTGGAGGTCGTCGCCGACCACACCTTCGTCTACGCGCTGAAGCCGGCCGGCGCGAGTGCCCAGGCCAAGGCCTCCCTTTTCACCGTCCGGCGCGAGCTGACCTTCCGCTTCGACCGTGACGACCTGCGGATGCACCAGGCCGAAATGACGGTGTCCTACGTCCAGGCCGGCCCGCTGTCCTGCTCCGACGACCCGGTGAGCCGGCTGCGGCCGCTGCTCGCGGGGGAGACGGCCAAGGCGGGCGGCCCGGCCGGTACCGACCCGTACGCCACCGGCAGCGCCACCGCCGTCTGCGGTTCGCTGGCCGGGAGCGCGCAGCCGAAGCTGTAACAGGACCGCCGGGTGCCGCCGCCCGGCGGTGGGCGGCGGCACCCGGCGGTCCCGGGCGCTCCGGTGGTGGGCGGCGCGCCCCGGCGATCGGGTGGTGGGGCGAGCCCGGCCGTCCGATGGTGCCCGGCGCGCCCCCCGGCGGGGCGGTCAGTCCCGGCCGTCGGTGCCCTTGTCCTCGGGACGGTCCTCACGCGGCGTCTGTCCGGTGCCGCCGGCCCCCGCGTCCCCGGTGTCCCCGTCGGCCGGGCCGGCCGCGCCGTCCTTGGGCGTGCCGCCCGGCGTGCCGCCCGCGAAGCCCCCGAAGCCGCGCCGCACCCGGCCGCCGAGGTCGCCGGCGCCGCCCGCGATGTCGCTGACCAGCTTCATCAGCGGGTCCTTGGAGTTCTTCACGTCACTGGCGTAGCTGGCCGCCGACTGCCGGAAGGAGTCCGACACCGAGGTGTCCTTGTCCGCGTCGCGCCGCGGGTAGTGGCCGTCCATGATCCGCTGGTGGTCGCGGGACTCCGCCCACTTCTTCAGCTCGGCCGCGCGGACCGCGGTGAAGGGGTGCGTGCGCGGCAGCACGTTCAGGATCTTGAGCACGGAGTCCCGCAGGTCGCCCGCCGACTCGTACTCCTCGGCCTGCTCCAGGAACGCGTCAACGTTCATCTCGTGCAGATGATTGCCGCCCGCGATCTTCATCAGGCCGCGCATCGAGGCCCGCAGGTCCTGGCCGACCAGCAGCCCGGCCCGGTCCGCGGACAGCTCCGACTTGCGGAACCACTCGCGCAGCGCGGTCACGATCGCCATGATCGCGAGGTTTCCCAGCGGGATCCAGGCGACCCGGACCGCGAGGTTGGTCAGGAAGAGCAGGATCGTGCGGTAGACGGCGTGCCCGGACAGCGCGTGGCCGACCTCGTGGCCGATGACCGACCGCATCTCCTCCTCGTCGAGGAGCTCGACGAGCCCGGTCGTCACCACGATGATCGGATCGTCCAGGCCGATGCACATCGCGTTGGGCTGCGGGTCCTGGTTCACGTACATCGGCGGGACCTTCTCCAGGTCCAGGATGTAACAGGCGTCCCGCAGCATGGCGTTGAGGTGCGCGAACTGGGCGTCCGAGACGCGCACCGAGTCGGACAGGAAGAGCAGCCGCAGGCTGCGCTCGGGCAGCAGGCCGCTGAGTGCCTTGAAGACCGTGTCGAAACCGCTGAGCTTGCGCAGGGCCACCAGGGCCGAGCGGTCCGCCGGGTGCTCGTAGGCCCGGGACGAGATCCCCTCGAAGCGCCTGCGCTGCCTGCTCGGCACGTTCTCGTGCCCGTTCTCGTGTCCGTTCCGCTGGTGGTCGCCATCGGACATGTGTTCCCCCATGTGCGTCTGAGTGCCCTTTGTGCCCCCAAGGCAGAGCCCAGCCTAGGCGGAGATACCGTTGACGGGCAGTACAGAGAAGGAGTCGTACGACATGGAGCACATCCCCGCGGCCGCGTGGCTCACGGAGGCCGCAGCGGCCGCAGACAAGCAGGGTCCGGGCAATCTGCTCCGCGTCGTGCTGATCGTCATGGTCATCGGCGTGGTCCTGACCGCCTGGTTCCTGCTGCGCGGCTACAAGCGCGACGACTGAACCTTGACCCCTGACGCCTGACGACCGGCGCGCGCGACCGGCGGGGGAGCGACGGCCGCAGCGGGAGAGCGGCGGCCGGAGTGCCGTCCCCAACGGCGGAGTCGGCGTGTTCGCTGTGTGGGCGCCCGCATACGATGGGCCGACATCTTTATCCCGCACACACTGGATAGGTCCTGCCGAGATGAGCTTCCAGCACACCGCCGCACAGATGGTCACCGTCGTCGCCGAGGGCGAGAACGGGGGCAACCACGAGAGCCTCAGCCCGTACCTGACCGGCGGCGGGGCCCTGTTCATCCTGCTCCTGCTGCTGTGGATCACCACGCGCTTCAACCGCGACCGCTGAGCCCCGAGGGCCCGCTCGGGGCCCCTGTCGGCCGGAGCCCGTCGACCGGGCCGGTAGGGTCTGCACGCATGGGAGAGCAGGACATGCCTACCGGTCCGGCGAGTGACACGGAGAGCGGCGCCGTCGGCGACGCCTCCGGCGGTGCGGGCGCGGCGGCCGGCGGTGCTGCGAAGCGCCCCGTGACGGGCCCCGGCAAGGGCCCCTCGAATCCGGGCAAGCGCAGGCTCGGCGTCATGGGCGGCACCTTCGACCCGATCCACCACGGACACCTGGTCGCGGCCAGCGAGGTCGCCGCGCAGTTCCACCTCGACGAGGTGGTGTTCGTGCCGACCGGGCAGCCGTGGCAGAAGACCGACCGCGCGGTCACCCCGGCCGAGGACCGCTATCTGATGACGGTCATCGCGACCGCCGAGAACCCCCAGTTCTCGGTCAGCCGGATCGACATCGACCGCGGCGGTCCGACCTACACGACGGACACCCTGCGCGACCTGCGCGCGCTCAACCCCGACGCCGATCTCTTCTTCATCACCGGCGCGGACGCGCTCGGCCAGATCCTCACCTGGCGCTACACGGAAGAACTGTTCTCCCTCGCGCACTTCATCGGGGTCACCCGGCCCGGTCACACCCTGACCGACCCGGGACTCCCGGAGGGCGGTGTCTCGCTGGTCGAGGTTCCCGCACTCGCCATCTCGTCCACAGACTGCCGTGCGAGAGTCGCCAAGGGCGACCCCGTCTGGTACCTGGTGCCGGACGGTGTGGTGCGCTACATCGACAAGCGTGAGCTGTACCGCGGCCAGTGAGCCGAGAGGGGCACCCGGTGAACGACCGATACGACGGATACGCGGGCGGCGACCAGCCGTACGAGCTCGTCGGCTACGACGAGTACGGGCAGCCTGTGTACCGGCAGGTCCCGCAGCAGCCCGCCCAGGGGTACGACGGCTACGACGCCCGGCAGCAGCAGGGCTACGGCTACGACCCCTACGCGACGGGCCGTCAGGAACCCGTCCAGCCCTATGACACGGGCCACCAGCAGCCTGTGTCGCCCTACGACACCGGCAGGCAGGAGCCCGTGTCGCCCTACGACACCGGTCAGCAGCCTTCCGTCGCCTCGTACGACTCCTTCGACCCGTTCGGTACCCAGACGCCCCCGGCCGGCGGGAGCGGTACCACCCAGGCGCCGTACGACGGCTATGGGCGGAGTGCCGACACGGCCGGCGCCGCGAGCACCGGCCGGCAGCCCCGGGTCGCCGAGCAGACCCCGCGCATCCCGCAGCAGGCCGGGCCCGCGAACGGCGACGCCCCCGGGACCGACCGGGACTACCGCACCGAGCAGTTCGCCTTCGTCGAGGACCAGGAGACCGAGTCCGAGGACGTCATCGACTGGCTGGCGTTCACCGAGAACCGCACCGAGCGCCGTGAGGAGGCGAAGCGCCGCGCCCGCAGTCGGATCGTCGCCCTTGTCGTCGTCATGGCGCTCGCGGTGGTCGGTGGCGCGGGCTACCTCTGGTACGCGGGCAAGCTGCCCGGCACCGCCTCGGACGCCAAGCCCGGGGTCACGACGCCCGTCGCCGCGCAGAAGCGCGACGTGATCGTCGTCCATCTGCACAACACCAAGGGCGGCGGCACCTCCACCGCCCTGCTCGTCGACAACACCACCACCCAGCAGGGCACCACCGTCCTGCTGCCCAACTCCCTCGCCCTGACCGACGACGACGGCTCGACGACCACCCTCGCCAAGTCCGTCGACTCGGACGGTTCCTCCGGGACGCGGGACGCCCTCGACACCGTGCTGGGCACCAGCATCCAGGGCACCTGGCGGCTCGACACCCCCTACCTGAACAACCTCGTCGAACTCGTCGGCAACATCGAGGTCACCACCGACACCGACGTGCCGGACCCCGACGCCAAGAAGAAGGGCGAGGCCCCGCTCGTCAAGAAGGGCGAGGACCAGACCCTCACCGGCAAGACGGCCGTCGCCTACGCCACCTACCGCGCCCCGGACGAGGCCCAGAACGCGCAGCTCGAGCGGTTCGGCCAGGTCATGCAGGGCGTGATGCGCAAGCTGTCCTCGGACAAGCAGGCCGCGACCACCACCGTGCAGACCCTCGCCCAGATCCTCGACCCGTCCCTGACCGACCAGGACCTCGGCGCTTTCCTCGCCAAACTCGCCGACCTCGCCAAGGGCGGCGACTACAAGACCGCGCTGCTGCCCATGCAACAGGACGGCACGCTGACCGCGAGCACCTCCAACAGCGTGATCAAGGACGTCCTGGGCGGTACGGCGAAGAGCCCCGAGGCGGGCTCCGCGGTCCGTGTCGGCATCGAGAACGCCACCGGCCAGAAGGCGGCCACCGGCCAGGCCCGAGTCGCCCTGGTCAACGGCGGCTACACGTTCCTGGACTCCGGCACCTCCGCCGCCCGGAGCGTGTCCTCGATCACCTACGGTGACGCCGCCAAGAAGGAGGACGCGGTCGAGGTCGCCAAGACCCTGGGACTGCCCACCAGCAGCGTGAAGAAGGGCAAGGCCAACGGCAACGCGGACGTGTCCGTCGTCCTCGGCCAGGATTACAAGATCACCAGCAGCTCGACGGGGTGACCCGCGGGTGACCGGCATCACGCCCCGGGGGCCGTCCCCGGGGCGTGGCCGGAGAAACGCGTGGGGTGTCCTCGGCGGTCCGTGAGACCCTTGAGTCGTAACCGACCGCCGACGGAAAGCCGCGTAGTGACCGCCACGGACCGCTCCATCGAGCTCATCAACACCGCCGCACAGGCGGCCGCAGACAAGCTCGCGCACGACATCATCGCCTACGACGTCAGCGATGTGCTCTCCATCACCGACGCCTTCCTGCTGGCGTCCGCGCCCAACGACCGTCAGGTCAAGTCGATCGTCGACGAGATCGAGGAGCGCCTGAGCAAGGAGCTCGGTGCCAAGCCGGTGCGCCGCGAGGGCGACCGCGAGGCCCGCTGGGTGCTGCTCGACTACATCGACATCGTGGTGCACGTCCAGCACAGCGAGGAGCGCGTCTTCTACGCCCTGGAGCGGCTGTGGAAGGACTGCCCGGAGCTCGACCTGCCCGAAGAGGCCAAGGCGACCCGCGGCAAGGCCGCCGAGCACGCCAAGTTCCGGGCCGAGGAGGACTCCGCCGGCGTGGAGGAACTGCGGTGACCGCCGAGGCCCGCGGGGCCGCCGGCGCGACCGAGACGAAGCCGGGCAGGGGCCGTCGCGTCATCCTGTGGCGGCACGGCCAGACATCCTGGAACGTGGACCGCCGCTTCCAGGGCTCCACGGACGTCGAGCTGACCGAGACGGGCATCGGGCAGGCCCGACGCGCCGCCCGGCTGCTCGCCTCCCTGAAGCCCGACGCCATCGTGGCCTCGGACCTCAAGCGCGCCGCGGACACGGCCGCCGAGCTCGCCGTCCTCACCGGCCTCGACGTCACCCACGACGAGGGCCTGCGCGAGACCTACGCGGGCGTCTGGCAGGGGCTGACGCACGAGGAGATCATCGCCCGCCACGGCGAGCAGTACGCCGCGTGGAAGCGCGGTGAGCCGGTGCGGCGCGGCGGGGGCGAGCTGGAGACCGAGGTCGCCGACCGCGCGGCCCCCGTGGTGCTGCGGCACGCGGACAAGCTCCCGGACGACGGCACCCTCGTCGTCGTCAGCCACGGAGGCACGATCCGCACCACCATCGGCCGGCTGCTCGGTCTGGAATCACGGCACTGGGAGGGCCTCGGCGGCCTGTCCAACTGCTGCTGGTCCGTGGTCGGCGAGGGCGTGCGCGGCTGGCGGCTCCTGGAGCACAACGCCGGCACGCTGCCGGAGCCGGTCCTCGGCGACGACGACTGAGGCGCGCCGGGCGGCTCTCCGTCCGGCCGCGGTGGCCTGGAGGGACCGGATTTCACTTTCCGGCTGGTCGCAGGCTAAAGTTCTTCTTGTTCGGCCCGCAGGGCGGGAAGAACGCAAGGGGCTATAGCTCAGTTGGTAGAGCGCCTGCATGGCATGCAGGAGGTCAGGAGTTCAATTCTCCTTAGCTCCACAGATCGACACTCTCGAGTTGTCGGACAGAGTGATGAAAGATCCCGTTCCCGTAAGGGGGCGGGATTTTTCGTTGTTCATCGCCGAGTTGGGGCCGTTTCTCCGAAGAATGTGCCGAAGCGGGCGCAGTTGGGCGGATCGATGCCGAAAGCCGCGTCGTGGACCCGCCGGAGGCGTCGCAGACGGCGGCGGCCGTGACGCCGTCGGGAGCCGCGCGCCCTCTCCCGGCCCGTGGGTGCCGTGGTCTTGGGCACACTCTTCTCGAACCCGCTTGAGTCACTTGGGGTCTCTGGGGCGTATACCTTTGCGGACGCGCTCCTGGCGTGCTCGTATGCGCCGGTCGCCGGAGCCGCACCGTGGGCCCGTGTCCGGACTGGTACGAAGGCGTCGCTGACCGTATTGCTCCGGCCGTGGCAGAATCAAACGGCCGGAAGGGGGCGCGGCCCGACGGGAGGGAGTAGCGATGCCTGCCAGCATCCTCGAGGAGGTCCACGATCTCCTCGAAGCGGCACCGAACAGCATGAAAGCCAACCTCCTTGACTGCCCTTCCTGCGGATCGGTCCACGTTGCCCAGGTTCTCGGTGACAACGGTGGAATCTCTTACGTGTGCACGGCCTGCGGCCACTGCTGGAGCTGACTGATGGGTGCGCACAGGCGGAAATGCGATTGGTGCGGCAGTGGTACGCCGATCGTCCGCGACATGGAGCCGGTCAACCACGACTACCAGTACTGGTGCGAGGAATGCGCGCGGGCGCTGATCATAAAAGGCGACCCGATCGAGACGTACCGCGAGCTGGAGGGCGAGCCGATCTACGCACGGCTCCTCGACGAACTCTGCACCCTCAAGCGCTTCTATTCGTTCGTCACGGCCTGACTCCCCGCCACCGCGCGTCCGCGCGAGCGGGGACACCGCGGCCGCCCCGGAACGGCCTCCGCACATCCTCCGCGCCCCCTTCGCGCCCCGGAGGTCCACGAGGCCGTCACGAGGCCCGTGAAGCCCGCCAGGAGCCGCGTCCGGCCGCGTTCGGGGATCCCCAGGGCTCGGTGGTCCAGCAGGCACCCTCGGCCGTCGCCCGCCGGCGGCTACACCTCATGAAAAAATGCGACATGAGGCCCGAATCGGTACACACGGGAAACGATTTGGTGGTTCACCAGGGGAACCGTGTAATGTTGGCGTCGCCGCCGGGGAAACCGGGGGACACGGTGAAAACGCGGTCTCGCCGCGTGGCCACAAGGGGCTATAGCTCAGTTGGTAGAGCGCCTGCATGGCATGCAGGAGGTCAGGAGTTCAATTCTCCTTAGCTCCACAGACGTTGAGAGCGGGCCACCCGATCAGGGTGGTCCGCTTCTTCGTTCTCCCGGTGCCTCGCGCGGAACATGCCGAAGGCGGGCCACCGGTTCCTGGTGGCCCGCTCCTTCGTGTCAGCGGCCGCTGCCGAGCGCGCGGCGCCCACGCCCCTGCGAGAGGACCGGCAGGTTGCGCGAGGGCGCGGAGCCCCGGGTGTCCTCCTCGATGCGCAGGGCGAGCGCCGGGCAGCGGCGCACCGCGCGCAGGGCCTTCGCCTCGGCGAACTGCGGCACCGGAGCCTGCGCGACGGTGGGGAAGCCGTCGGCGCCCAGTTCGAAGACCTCGGGAAGGAGGTCGGCGCACAGGCCGTGCCCGCGGCACAGCGTCCAGTCGACGAAGATCTTCTGGCGGCTCGTGCCCGTCTCCTGCTCGCCCGGGCCGCTCAGGACACCCATGGGCACCCGGCCGTCCTCGAAGAGGGGCAGAACGCCCTCCACGGGCCTTCCGCAGCCGTTTCCGAGGACGTGCGCGGCCAGGTCGTCCGTGAACGCCTTCAGGGTCGACTCGATGAACATCGCCGAGCCGTCCGGGTGGGAACAGGCGCCGCGCCGCTTCACGGACTTGGCGACCTGCTTCACGGCCTCCAGCGCGGCCGGGCCGCCGCCGTTGAGGATGTCGGCCAGGCCGCGCGCGGCGGCGGGCAGGCCGAGGAAGCAGGGGCCGCACTGGCCGGCGCTCTCGTCGGCCAGCCACTGCGCCACGCGCAGCGACTCGCCCAGCGGGCAGGTCTCCTGGGTGATGGGCAGGATCGCGCCGGCGCCGAGCGCACCGCCCACTGCGGCCAGGGAGTCCCGCGAGACGATCGCTTCGTTGACCGTCGCCGCGTCCAGCCACTTGCCGTGGTAGCCGCCGGTCAGCACGCCCTGGGGCATCGCGGGGGCGCCGGCGAGCTGCAGCACGTAGCGCAGGGGCACGCCGGTGGGGACCTCGATCACCATGGGGCGCGGGACCGCGCCCGAGACGGTGAGCAGGACGGTGCCGGGCTCGTCGTACAGGCCCGTGTTGCGGTAGCGGTCGGGGCCGATGCGGGCGGCGATGGCGAGCTGCGCGAACGTCTCGGCGTTCGACAGCAGGGTGGGCGCGCCCCCGACGCCCGTCTGGGAGGCGCTGACCTTGCGGCCGGGCGGCACCGCCGGGCCGCCGTCGATCGAGCGGATCAGCGACGCGGCCGCGCCGGTCACCATCCGCACCGGGTTGCGCTGCACGCGCGCGCGAAGGGGTGATCCCCTCCGGTTGCTCAGCCCCCGCTCGGCCAGCGCCGCCTCCATGGAGCGCTGGGTCGACTCACGGGTCACGCCGATCACGAGCTGGCGGGCGCCCATGGCCTCGGCGACCAGCAGGGCGCCGTCCAGGATGAGGTGCGGGGCACGGTTGATGAGCACCGTGTCCTTGCGGCAGGCCGGTTCGTCCTCGCTTCCGTTGACGACCACCACCGGGCGGATGCCCTTCTTGATGGCCGATTCGGCCACCGAGCGCAGTTTCTTGCCGAACGGGAAGCCCGCCCCGCCGCGGCCTTTCAGGTTGATGTCCTCGGCGAGGCTCGCGAGCTCTTCTCCGCCCAGCGGTTCGAGCGGACCGTGCACCTTGAGGTGCATGGGTAGATCAAGACGTTCAACCAGGTCGAAACCCGACGTGAGCTGCGGAAGTCCGACTACGCGGACCTCCGGGACGTCGGGCAGGGCCTCGTTCACTAAAAGCCTCCGGAAGGGGCATTCCATGATTCACCGGAGCCAGGAGCGTCGAAGGCGCCCGGCAGTACGTCAGTCGTGGGACCGCTGTCGTACGTGTCGTTGGTGTTGTACGTGCGGTAGGACGTGTTCGTCTCACCGGTGTTGTACACATCACTCGTGCCGTAGCCGCCGGCGGGCTGAGCGCCGTAGACGGGGGTGGTGTATCCGGTGTCGTTGAGCGGGTCGTACGCCGATACCGGGGCCTCGCCCACGGGGGCCGACTGAGGGACGGGCCAGCTCTGCGCGCCGCCGTTGCCGACGCGGGGAAACGTCTCTGTGGGCTGCGCGTTCATGGGCATCTGGAACTGCTGCGTCCCGGAGGCCGCGGGTGCGTCGCCGGGCGCGGCGGCGGTCCGGTAGGCCGCCGCGAAGCCGGCCGTGTCCGCACCGGCTTGCATGCCGCCGAACAGCGTGGACGAGGACTCCTTGCGCTCCGTGCGCGGGGACGGCACGCCGTCGTCGCCCGCGGAACGCCGGTCGGAGCGGCCTCCCGGACCCTGCGGGGACTCCATCGCGGCGGCGCGGGACGCCTCCAGGTCCTCGCGGAACCCGCGGGCGTTGCCGCCGCCGATGAGCGCCAGGACCTTCGCCGCGACCTTGTGCTTGAAGGGGGCCGGCGAGGTCCGCAGAGCCAGGGCACCCATGACCGCGAGCAGGCACAGGCTGTAGAGGATCGTGAAGATCGGCTTCGCCGCGCGACCCGCGTAGAGGCCGTGGACGAGCGCGGCGCACCAGGCCGGGTAGGCCAGCATGTGCATCGCGCGCCAGCGGGCCGCGACCGGTGCCGGCGAGGCGAAGGCGCTGCGCAGGGCGCCGGTGACGGCCGTGAAGATCATCAGCAGACCGGCCAGGGAGCCGAGGCCGATGAGCCCGCCGATGCCCGTGACGCCGAGGCTGAAGGGGACGAGGGCGGAGAGCAGGCTCGTGTGGTCGAGCGCGATCTTCACCGTGATGTGCAACAACAGGAAGGCGACCGAGGACACGGCGGTCGTCCGGTGCACGGCCTGGGCCACCAGCCGCTGGCGGGTGTTCAGGAAGATCCGGTCGGTCGCGACCAGCCCCCAGATCACCGAGCAGGACAGGGAGACCAGCGACAGGACGCCGGCGCCGAAGTTCAGGAAGTCCTGGACTGCGTTTCCTCCCACCAGCACGAACACCGGTATGAGGACCAGGACGACAGCCGTGGCCGTCCCGTAGGCCGAACGGCCCACCCGGGGAAGCGAGCTGTTGTTACGACGAGGGTTCATGAGGGGTACTCCCTACGGTTCGGGGAAGCGGTCCCGAAGGCGCACTCTAGGTCGAGAAAACGCGCCGAGCTCCACGTTTGAGTTATTGCGTTGTTACCAAAGGGCAATGAGGTCTTTGTGTTGTCCGCAAGCGTCCGTTAAGCGAAGTAAAATTTGAACATTGGTCAACAACTTTTTCCTGCCTGCCGGGGTGGCGTGGGGCGTCGGCGGGCCCGGAAGTTCGTCGCGGCTCGCGCGGGCGCTGCGGTACCCTGACGCCATGCGTGCCGTACGCCTTCTGCTTAGCGAGCCGCGCTGATCAGTCCCGACCGCTGACGCATCGCGGTCGGCATCAGCGCGGCGTCCCCTCCTGTGCGAGGGGTTTTTTCATTTCTGCTGGCAGAGACGATCGATGGAGCTTTGAGGACATGAGCGAGACGAACACCGCTGCCGCCACCGCCGAGTCGGCCGCGCCGCACCGCTACACGGCCGCCCTGGCCGCCGACATCGAGGCACGCTGGCAGGACTTCTGGGACGCCGAGGGCACGTACGAGGCTCCGAACCCCACCGGGGACCTGGCCGGGGATCCCGAGCTGGCGGCCCGGCCCAAGAAGTTCATCATGGACATGTTCCCGTACCCCTCGGGTGCGGGTCTGCACGTCGGCCACCCCCTGGGCTACATCGCCACCGATGTATACGCCCGGTTCCAGCGGATGACGGGCCACAACGTCCTGCACACCCTGGGCTTCGACGCCTTCGGCCTGCCCGCCGAGCAGTACGCCGTGCAGACCGGCACGCACCCGCGCGTGTCCACCGAGGCCAACATGGAGAACATGAAGGTCCAGCTCCGCGCGCTGGGCCTGGGCCACGACAAGCGCCGGTCGTTCGCCACGATCGACCCGGAGTACTACAAGTGGACCCAGTGGATCTTCCTGCAGATCTTCAACTCCTGGTACGACGACGAGGCCGCGAAGGCCCGCCCCATCTCCGCGCTGATCGCCCAGTTCGAGAGCGGTGAGCGTGCCGTCGCCGTCGATGGCACCTCGCGCGCGTGGAACGAACTGAGCGCCGGCGAGCGCGCCGACGTCCTGAGCGGCTACCGCCTGGCGTACGCCTCCGACTCGCCGGTCAACTGGTGCCCCGGCCTGGGCACCGTCCTGGCCAACGAGGAGGTCACCTCGGACGGCCGTTCCGAGCGCGGCAACTTCCCCGTCTTCAAGTCCAAACTGCGCCAGTGGAACATGCGCATCACCGCCTACGCGGACCGCCTGCTGGACGACCTGGACGCGCTGGACTGGCCCGAGGCCATCAAGCTGCAGCAGCGCAACTGGATCGGCCGCTCCGAGGGCGCCCGTGTCGACTTCCCGATCGACGGCGAAGCGATCACGGTCTTCACCACCCGCCAGGACACCCTGTTCGGCGCCACCTACATGGTGCTGGCCCCGGAACACCCGCTGGTCGAGAAGTTCACCCCGGCCGCCTGGCCCGAGGGCACCCACGACGTGTGGACCGGCGGTCACGCGACGCCCGGCGAGGCCGTCGCCGCCTACCGCGCGCAGGCCGCCTCGAAGTCCGACGTCGAGCGCCAGGCCGAGGCCAAGGACAAGACCGGTGTGTTCACCGGCGTGTTCGCCACCAACCCGGTCAACGGCGAGAAGGTCCCGGTCTTCATCGCCGACTACGTGCTGATGGGCTACGGCACCGGCGCGATCATGGCCGTCCCGGCGCACGACAGCCGCGACTTCGCGTTCGCGCGCGCCTTCGAGCTGCCCATGCGCTGTGTGGTCGAACCCTCGGACGACCGCGGTACCGACGCCTCCACCTGGGACGACGCCTTCGCCTCGTACGAGGCGAAGATCGTCAACTCCGCCGGCGACGACGTCTCCCTGGACGGCCTGGGCGTCGTCGACGCCAAGGCGCGCATCACGGAGTGGCTGGAGCGCCGCGGCATCGGCGAGGGCACCGTCAACTTCCGTCTGCGCGACTGGCTGTTCAGCCGCCAGCGCTACTGGGGCGAGCCGTTCCCGATCGTCTACGACGAGGACGGCGTCGCCCACTCGCTGCCCGAGTCGATGCTGCCCCTGGAGCTGCCGGAGGTCGAGGACTACTCGCCGCGCACCTTCGACCCGGACGACGCGAACACGTCCCCCGAGACCCCGCTGTCCCGCAACGACGACTGGGTCCACGTCACCCTGGACCTGGGCGACGGCCGTGGCCCGCAGAAGTACCGCCGCGAGACCAACACCATGCCCAACTGGGCCGGTTCCTGCTGGTACGAGCTGCGCTACCTGGACCCGCACAACGACGAGAAGCTGGTCGACCCGGCCATCGAGCAGTACTGGATGGGTCCGCGCGAGGGTCAGCCCACGGGCGGCGTCGACCTGTACGTCGGCGGTGCCGAGCACGCCGTGCTGCACCTGCTGTACGCGCGCTTCTGGTCGAAGGTCCTGTTCGACCTGGGTCACGTCTCGTCGGCCGAGCCGTTCCACAAGCTGTTCAACCAGGGCATGATCCAGGCCTACGTGTACCGCGACGGCCGCGGTATCGCCGTACCGGCCGCCGAGGTGGAGGAGCGCGACGGCGCCTACTACCACC
Organism: Streptomyces sp. NPDC005070; assembly: GCF_053600395.1. NCBI lineage: Bacteria > Bacillati > Actinomycetota > Actinomycetes > Kitasatosporales > Streptomycetaceae > Streptomyces > Streptomyces sp. NPDC005070. The sequence continues at coordinate 56,379 of NZ_JBSFZS010000002.1, forward strand.
AGGGCGAGAAGGTCTCCCGGCTGCTGGGCAAGATGGGCAAGTCCCTGAAGAACGCGGTCACCCCGGACGAGATCTGCGCCGAGTACGGAGCGGACACCCTGCGCCTGTACGAGATGGCGATGGGTCCCCTGGACGTGTCCCGCCCCTGGGACACGCGCGCGGTGGTGGGCCAGTACCGCCTGCTGCAGCGGCTGTGGCGCAACGTCGTCGACGAGACGACCGGCGAGGTCACGGTCGTCGGCTCCGAGCCGGACGAGGACACGCTGCGTGCCCTGCACAAGGCGATCGACGGTGTGCGCCAGGATCTGGAGGGCATGCGGTTCAACACCGCCATCGCCAAGGTCACCGAGCTGAACAACCACCTGACCAAGACGGGCGAGCCGCTGGCACGCCCGGTCGCCGAGGCGCTGGTGCTGATGGTCGCGCCGCTGGCCCCGCACATCGCCGAGGAACTGTGGCGCAAGCTGGGCCACGCCGACTCGGTCGTCCACCAGGACTTCCCCGTCGCCGACCCGGCGTACGTCGTCGACGAGGCCGTGACCTGCGTCGTGCAGATCAAGGGCAAGGTCAAGGCCCGCCTGGAGGTCTCCCCGTCGATCACCGACGCGGAGCTGGAGAAGGTGGCGCTGGCCGACGAGAAGGTCGTCGCGGCGCTGGACGGCGCGGGAATCCGCAAGGTGATCGTGCGCGCGCCGAAGCTGGTCAACATCGTCACGGCGTAGTCGCGCAGGTCCGGGCCGCGCGGCGGCTCGGGGTAGTCCCCTACGGGCAGGTTCGGGGTTCTTCCGGAACCCCGAACCTGCCCGCAGCGTTTACCGTTGAGAGCGCGGCGAAAGCTGCCGCGGCCGGTCGGAGGAGGAGTGTGATGGGTACCGTGATCACTGTGATCGCCTTGCTCTTCCTGCTGTTCGTGGTGTTCGGCGCGTATGCGACGGTGAAGGTGATCGGCGCCGCCAAGCGCGGTGTGGACCGCACCATCTCGCAGGCCCGCCGCACGGTCGAGGACACCACGCTGCGGGCGAAGACCTTCGCCCAGCCCGGCCCCCAGGGCGAGCTCGCCCAGCTCAGACTGTCGCTGCGCACATCGATGCGCGCCACCCAGGACGCGCTGGATGCGGGCGCCGCGGAGGACGAGTCCCTCAAGGAGTCCCTGAGCCTCTTCGAGCGGCTCAGCACCCACGGGCACGAGCTGGACGCCGAGCTGAAGCGTCTGGAGGCCGAGCCCGACCGGAACACGCTCGCCACCCGGCTTCCGGGCCTGCGCGAGCGCACCCGGCGGATCACGGAGTCGGCGGACTCGCTGCGCTGGGCCGCCCGAGACCGGGCCCACCGCTTCGCCGGCGACGACCTGGACACACTGAGCGCCCAGATCGACGTGGAGGCCGGCGCACTGCGTCACTGGACCAAGGAGCCGGGACCGCCCAGGTCCTGGCCCGATGCTCCCGCCGCGGACGCGGAGACCTCCGGCGGACGGAGCGCGCCCGGGCCCCGGCAGTCCCGTCCCGACGACGGGGCCGGCCGTTCGGCCATCACGCCGCCCGGCCAACGGCCCACCTACCCTTGGCAGAAGAAGCCCCGCCCCGAGAGCACGACATGATCCAGCCGTTCCGACCGCAGGTGGAAGGGGCCGGGCTGCCGCGCACCGGTCCCGCCAGGTAATCTCCAGCTCATGTCCCGCCATGTCGCGATCGTCACCGATTCAACGGCCTACCTGCCGCCGCGGACGATGGAGCGCCACGGCATCACATCGGTTCCCCTGACCGTGGTCCTCGGGGACCAGGCGCTCGAAGAGGGCACCGAGATCTCGGCCCGCTCCCTGGCCCAGGCGCTCCAGAAGCGGCGCCCAGTCACGACCTCCCGGCCCAGCCCCGAGACCTTCGCCGCGACCTACCGCGAGGTCGCCGAGGCCGGCGCCACCGGCATCGTCTCGCTGCACCTCTCCTCCGAGTTCTCGGGCACCTACGACGCCGCGGTGCTCGCGGCGCGCGACGCCCCCGTGCCCGTGCGCGTCGTCGACACCGGGATGGTCGCCATGGCTCTCGGGTTCTGCGCGCTGGCCGCCGCCGATTCCGCCGAGGCGGGCGGGTCCGTCGACGACGCGGTCACGGCCGCCGAGAAGCGGGCCGCGGGCATGTCCGCCCACTTCTACGTCGACACCCTCGACTACCTCCGCCGGGGCGGCAGGATCGGGGCCGCGCAGGCCCTGCTGGGTTCCGCGCTCGCCGTGAAGCCGCTGCTGCAGCTCCACGACGGCCGCATCGAACTCCTCGAAAAGGTCCGGACGTCGTCCAAGGCGATCGCGCGGCTGGAAGAGATCGTCGTCGACCGGGCGGGCAGCGCCCAGGTCGACATCGCCGTTCACCATCTGGCCGCCCCCGAGCGGGCGTCGGCCCTCGCGGACCGGCTGCGGGCGCGGGTGCCGGGACTCGCCGAACTGCACGTGAGCGAGGTGGGCGCGGTGATCGGAGCCCACACCGGGCCCGGACTGCTGGCGGCGGTCGTGTCGCCCCGATGAGAGGGCCGGCGCCTGCATCACTCGCGTCACCCGCGTGCGTCGCTCGTGCGGGCGATGGAGTTATCCACAACTGGGTGGCTTTCCACCGGAATTGAGCATGATCATCACGAGGGTGCGAGGTTGCCGCATCCTCGCCGCATGGAACGTCGATCGAGCTCACGCACCGCGACTCCGACCAGTGGCCCGGGTCGTGGCCCACTCCCCGACAGCCGCAGCCGTCATCGCCGCCGCGACCGGCGAACCCGGACCCGCCGCCACGACGCGTCGGCCGCGGCCCTCCGCCTGCGCGCCGACGCCCTCTTCACCGAACACGTCCAGAGACGGCGCGAGTCGGGGAACGGGCCACCGAGGCGGGACCGCGATGACGGGGACGCGGGCACGCTGCCCGAGAGTTGGTCGCCCGCACGGCGGTTTCCGCTCGGTCGACGAACTCCGCGAAGTGAACGGGATCGGAGACCGCCGCTTCGCCGATCTCCGGGACCTGGTGCGACCATGAGCGGCTCCGGTTCCGGTTCCGAGGTGAGGCGCCAGCGGGTCGCCCCGGTGTCCGGCGGGGTTTCCGGCGAGCCGGTGAGGATGCCGGAGCCCCGTCCCCGGATGACGAGGGAGCCCTGGGAGTCGCAGGGGCCCCCGGGGCGCCCTGCGGGTATCCCCGGCGTCACCGGCCGCAGGCCCGTGCACGCGGCCTCGGGGAGACGGCTGGGGGCCTCGCACCCCAGGACGGAGGGGCCGACCGACCTCCGGCTCGTGGCCCCCACGGCGGCGGCCTGGCTCACGGCGGCGGTGAGCGTCGGAGCGTCGCCGGGCTGGGTCACGGTCGTCGTGGCCGTGTCCCTGGCAGAAGGCCGGCGTACTGTTGGCGGTGGGGCGGAGGGACGCGCGGCCGGGGCGGAGAGAACTGGGCGTCCGCCGGGGAGCCGTCGGTGACGTTCGGCGAGGACACTCGGGCGCGGTGCGACCCGGGTTGTGGGGGTCCGCCGCCGCCGTGCTCCTTTGTGCCGGTGCCGCCGCGGGGCTACACGCGGCGGACCTGCGGCGCGGCCCCGTCCCCGCGCTCGCGGAGAGGTTCGCCGAAGTGACCGCGGAGGTGGAGATCACCTCCGATCCCCGCCTCGCCCGGCCTCGGATCAACGGGGACCACATCGCCCCGACGGCCCTGATGTTCGACGCCGACGTCACGCGGGTCACACAGGCGGACGGCACGGTGCTGGCCACCCGGACCCCGGTGCTGGTGATCGTCGACGCCCGCTCCCGACGAGACGCGCCCCGGGAGAGCGGCGGCCGCTCGCCCTGGCTGTCGCTGCTGCCGTCGACGCGGCTGCGGGTGGCGGCACGGGTCGTGCCCGCCCTGTCGGACGGGAAGGACATCGCCGCGGTGCTGCGGGTACGGGGGAGCGCGGCGCCGGCTGTGGTCGGAGCGCCGTCCGGTCCGCAGCGGTTCGCGGGCCGGCTGCGCGAAGGGCTGCGCAAGGCGACCGACGGCCTGGACGCGGACGCGCGGGCGCTGCTGCCGGGGCTGGTGGTGGGGGACACCTCACGCCGGAGCTGGACGACGCCTTCAAGGCCACCGACCTCACGCACCTCCTCGCGGTCAGTGGGGGCAATCTCGTCATCGTCCTCGCGCTGTTCACCGGGCCACCCGGCCTCGCCCAACGGGCGGAGCGCCGGGGCCTCGCCTCGCGGCTCGGGGTTTCGCTGAGGGCGACCGCCCTGCTCGGCGGAGCGCTCACGCTCGCCTTCGTCGCCGTATGCGGGCCGGACCCGAGCGTGCTGCGGGCGGCGGCCTGCGGAGGGGTCTCGCTGCTCGCCATCGCGATCGGGCGCCGCAGATCGCTGATCCCGGCGCTGGCCGCCGCGGTTCTGGTCCTGGTGCTGTACGACCCCTGGCTCGCCCGCAGTTACGGGTTCCTGCTCTCCGTCCTCGCGACCGGAGCCCTGCTCACGCTCGCCCCGCGCTGGAGCGCGGCCCTGCGGCGACGCCGGGTGCCTCCGCGCGCGGCCGAGGCGCTGGCCGCGGCCGCCGCCGCGCCGGCGCTGTGCGCGCCGGTGGTCGCCGTGCTGTCGGCCCGGGTGAGTCTGGTGGCAGTGCCGTGCAATCTCATCGCGGAGTTCGCGTTCACGCCGGCCACGGCGCTGGGGACAGCCCCGTCGCAGACTGCTGCTGGTCGCGTTCGTCCGGGTCCAGCTCTCAGCTGACCTCAAGACCAGGCCTCACCCCAGCCTCACCCCTTCTCTCTTCAATCAGCGTGAGAAAACTGGCAGTAGAAAGGATGTCAGCATTCCGACCACGGGATGATTGCTGGGGTGAGCTGCTGGGACGTCCGCTGGGGCTCCTGTCCTCGCGCAAGAGATGTCGCAAGAGAAGCTGCAAGAGATATCGAAAGAGATGCTGCAGGAGATGTGGGTGGTCTCCGGCCCAGCTGCCGACGAGCTGAGTGGGCGCTGGGTCATCGGCTGCGAAATTCCTCGGCCCAGGTCTGGACTGGTTCGTTGAGCGTCAAGTTGTCCGCGGGCTACGGTCTGGAGCAGTTGGGCGCAGACTGTAGCTTCGGCAGCAAGGCTGGCGGGGCCGCCCAGTACGGGGAAGGGTGCACGGACTCGGGCAGCCGTGCTCGGCTGGAGCAGCGTGTAGGCGTAGAGCGTGGCGGTGTCGAATCCCTCAGGGGCTCGCCCCCATCCCTCCCAGTCCAGCAGTTGTAGAGGTGAGGCGGTGAGATTCGCCTAGTGCACGTCTGCGTGGGCGATGGTCCAGCAGAATGCGGCGGGCGCAGGGATGCCGACGACTGCGGGATGGCGCGGCCCATGCCTTGCGGTCGTACGGCGCTGCGGTGGGTTTCTGTGGGCGCCACCTTTCCAGGGTTGCGGTCAGATCAGTCCACCAAAGAGTTCTGCCCGGTAGGCCGTGTCGTCGTCGACGGTGTCCTGCACGGCTAGAAGTGCGGGCCGGTGCCCATCGAGATCGCCGAAGGCGCGCTGAGTGTCCAGGGCTCCGTCCCGCAGCTTCCCGGAGACCATGAAGCCGATCCATGCGAGGTCGAAGACGGCGGCGATGCCGTAGGCGACCCACACCGGCGAGGCCATGGAGAGGAGCCCGCCGATCGCGACCGTGGACCACACCACGGCCCCGGCGGCTCCAGGGCTGCGAGCCGACCGGTCGACAGCCACACGCCTTACACGACCCGGGGCCCGGCCATGGCGCGCACAGGCGTCCAGATGAGCATCCGGCCCAAGCGCATCAGCCGGTGCGGTGCTCATCCGGCGGCCACGAGTTCCTTGAGCGCGACTTGTGCGGCCTCGCGGGTATGGAGCTGGTGGACGAGCTTGCAGGTGAACTGATCGCGGATTTCGCTCGGGACGCTGTCGGTCTTGGGGTCCTGGAAGCCGAACCACAGGTGCACGCCCAGGTCGCGTCCGGTCTGGATGACCGTGATCAGGTCGCGCATGCCTTCGGCCGACAGCATGGTCAGCAGCCGGGACTCGCCCATGATGATCGCCAGGTGCGGCGGCTCGGCCATTAGCGCTCCGGCTGGCGGCTCGCGGCCGATGAGGTCCCGCAGGCGGGCCTCGATGTCGGGCATCGTGTCGAGGACGGGCGACTTGCCCCGGTAGGCGCGCACCGAGGCGTCCCACTTGCCGTCCCACGCTTCCAGCGACCAGCGAGGGTTGCCGAGAGCCCACGCGGCCAGCATCCGGAGCGTGGACGACTTACCGGATCCGGTCAGGCCGACGATCATGATCTGCTGTGCCGGATCGATCCGCTCGAACCGGCCCCGCGGGCCCCGCCGAGCGACCCGGACGTACGGGCAGATCCGGGGATCTGGACTCCAGGCGAACAGGCGGATCCGGACCGGATCCGGAGTGGCCGTCAGGATTCGCTGCATCAGCGGCCGTTGGGCTTCCTCCTGAGCCTTGGCGGCCTTGCCCGCCTCGATCGCCCGGCGGGCGTCGCGGACGGCTCGGGCCTGCCTGAGCCGGGCCCGAAGGTAGAACCACCTCCTGCCGCAGCGGCGAGCGCGAGGTAGATGGTCACTCGGATGTACCCCGTCGGCCTCCAGGTACCGGACGAGGTCGGCCGTGCGGACACGGCGGCAGGGACGCCTGCCGACCCTGAGCATCAGCACGGGGAACTCGCCCCGTCGTTGCCAGTCGTACGCGGTGGCGGTGCCAATAGCCAGGGCTCGGGCCGCCCGGGCCATCGAGATGAGGGCGGGCCCGGCGCGGATCTCGTCGAGGTTGGTTAGCGCATGTGGGGCTCCTCCGGGAAGAGGACCCGCCCCAGCACACGGAAAACGACCACGGATTGTGTCGCTGGTCCGTGGTCGTTCGGTCCCTCTGCTACTCCCAGCCCACGGTTATGTATGAGGGATTTCGGGAGCGTACAGCACCTGATCTGAGCTGGGGCTTCAGCCGATTTAGCTAAACCGTCGGCAATGGGCTCTCAGGCCGCCGTCAGAGGGCTGATCAGACCGGTCCGTCAGGCACCTGATCAGACTGCTGAGGGGCCCGGGCCGAAGGGGTTACCGCGCAGCCGGAGCGTGACGGCTCAGGGCTCGGCGATGACGAAGGTGCCCTTGGCGGGGAGGGTGGCGACAAGGCCGCGCTCCCGCAGCTCGCGCACCACCCGGCGCCAGGTGCCGATGCTCGTGGAGTAGAGCGTGAGGGCTTCGCGCTCGCCGGGCAGCCGGGCCCCCAGCGGCAGGCGGCCGGAGGCGATGTCGGCGGCGACGGCGTCAGCAATGCGTACGTACTCGTACCGGGGCAGGTCGGCCATGATCCCCACCCTGACGCGGTGGGGTGCACCCGGCATCACAGGAACGCGTCCGGACGCGTTGGAACGCAATGGGACGCAGGGGGACGCGGATCGCGCTACGTTGAGCGACGAAGGACCCCGGCGGCCTGGCAGGGCCCCGGGGCGTGGCCGACGCTTCGAAGGAGCGACGACATGGCGAAGACTATGACCCCGCAGGCGACTGGTGGAGGGGCGCTGCCGCTCGACCTGGAGACCATGCGGGAGACGGCCCGGCGACTGCTGGCCGAGGACGCCGAACTGCCCACGGCCGACGAGTTGGAGACACTGACGCTCACGCTGCGCGGGCACATGATGCTGCTCGTCCCGGCGGTGGAGGACGCGGCCCGGCCCCTGCCCGAGGCCGACGTGCCCCGGGCGTGCGCGCTGGCGTGCATCGGCGAGGCGAGGATGCGCCTCGGGATGGAGCCCGGCCCCACGCTGCCCGCTGCGGTGGGTCACGCACAGCGGCTGGCCCGGTCGGTGAACGCCCTGTGCGACCACGTACAGAACCTGGACGGGGCGCAGCAGTGACCGCCCCCGACAAGGCCGCCTACCGCAGGCTGCTGGATCACGGGCAGTCGTGCCCCGACTGCCGACACGGGATGTGCCCGGTGGCCCAGCGCCTGTGGCGGATAGTCCGGGGACGGCCTGAGGCGTAGTGCGGACAGCAGGGAGCCCGGCCGGGCAGCACCCGGCCGGCTCCGTCGTGTGTGCTCTCGACCCTCAACCTGATTGTCGGCTGACCAAGTTGAGATGGCCCGTCCCGCTCAGGCGCCCTTCCGCTGTCAGCGAGGGGTGCCTCAATCTCGTGCACGACTGAAGCGCTCTCGCCTCCCGACTTGTCCATGGCGCTGGACGCACCGTAGAACGCTCCCTTGGTGGGTGAGTGGCTCCTGAGGACCAGCGTTTTGATCATGCAGCACCAGGGAGCCACTCAGACTGCCAAGTTGATCGCAGACGTGACCTCGCTGGAGATAAAGCTCTGGAACACCCAGTGGGGCGAGGAGGGCTATCTGGTCACGCTCGTGGTCGAGCCGAGCCTGTTGCCGAGATACACCTCCGAAGCACTGAAACCCATCGGGGAGGAAAGCAACTCGTGTTCCGGCCAGCGGGCAAGGACGTTGACGAGATCCGCGCCCGCCCGGAGGTTTTCCGGCTCGCCCCTGGATGGAGGGACCAGGTGAAGAGCGTCAACGGTCCCAAGCCGAGTAACCAGGGACGCAAGCCACGGTTTCAGCCGCAGCACCCGATGGAAGACCAGCTCCACGTCACAAATAGGTGGGAACTTGCTGCTGCCGCAGGGGCACTGAGCCGGTGAGGCGCGGACAGGTACGCCGGATCACTCCCAGCTCGGGCGCGGGCTTGCCAGCCTCCGGGGCGGCGGCGTCCAGGTCTCCGATCAGGAACCGGTCGGTCTCCTCCTTCGGGATCCCCACGTGCCCCTTGGGCCCGCACTGGTACCCCACGGCGTCGGCCGTGCCCTTCTTCCGGCGGGTCACGACGACCGTGCCCCCCGCCGCAGACGTCGCACTTGAGGGTCAGGCTCAGCACGTCCTTGATGGCCCCGCCGTTGTACGTCCGTCGGCCGGGGCTGGTCAACAGCCGCTGGGCCTGATCGCACAGCTCGCGGGAGACGATCGGCGTCCACCTTCCCACACCTCCGGCGTCAGGAAGCCGTTGTGCTTGCGCCGCCCGGCGTTGGCCGGGCGGAGGAGCATCGAGCGGAGCTTCTGGGGGTGAAGGTCTTCCCGTTTCTTGCCGACGACGCCTCGCGCCGCCCAGTCCTTGGCGATGGCGTACATCGGTTCCGACAAGTTGCCGCGCACGCCCACCACGCGCTTGTACAGCTCCTTGATTAGGGGGCGGGTCTTCAGGTCGGGCACCTGCGAGACCGACCGGGGGTGGCCGTCCACGACCACCCCTCGCGGACGTAGCCGAACGGCACCTGCCCTGCGGACGGCCTGCACGGGCGGCCGAGTTGAGCCCTCGCAGGGTGCGGGTCGACAGGTGCTCGTCCTCCATGTCGGCGTCCGCAATGCCGGTCACGAGGCTGTGCCGGTCGGCGTAGTTGCGTGGGCGGTCGGTCCGCCCGGTCTCGCCCTCGGAGGTCACGTGGATCCTGTACCCGCACTGTTCCCACGCATCGCGATCAGCGAGACATCCCGGCGGTCTCACGGGCGAGACGGCTGATCTCCCACAGTACGAGCACTGTGCCGGGCTCGCCGAAGGCACCGGTGCGCAGGTCCGACAGCAGACGCTCGAAGTCCTCGCGGGCCTTCTTCGCGTATTTGGACGCGGAGCCGGTGTCGGAGTACGCCTTGCCCCAGTTCCACGGGCCGTGCTCGGCCTCGGAAGCCAGGTTGTCGGCGTGCTGCTGGTGATGTTGTGGGCCGGGGGCGCGATGGTGCTGCGGACCGACGAGGACGGTGATCTCGCCGTCACCGGTGAGGGCGAAGGGCTCGGTGTGGCGCGACACTGAAGGCATGAACTCCGCACAGGCCGACGCCTACCTTCGCCGCATCGGGGCCCAGCACCCGGCATGGCCCACGTCCGATGTGCTCCGCGAGCTGCAGCTCTGCCATCTGCGGACAGTGCCGTTCGAGAACCTGTCGATCCATCTCGGAGAGGAGATCGTGCTGGAGGAGAAGAGGCTGCTGGACAAGGTGGTGGGCGCGCGCAGAGGGGGCTTCTGCTACGAACTGAACGGCGCGTTCGCGGCGTTGCTGGGGGCGCTGGGCTACGACGTGACGCTGCTCGCGGCGCGGGTGTACGGCGACGACGGGAAGCTCGGGATCCCCTACGACCATCTCGCTCTGCGGGTACGGACGGTGGACGGGGGCGACTGGCTGACCGACGTCGGGTTCGGGGCCCACAGCCACTATCCGCTGTCGTTCACGGAGCGGGGCGAACAGCGGGACCCCGGCGGAATGTTCCGGGTCGTGGAGTCGGCGCCGGACGCGGCGGGGGTGCGGGGAGCGGGCGATTCCCGGCGACTGGAGGACCTCGACGTCCTCCTGGGCGACAAGCGCCAGTACCGGCTGGAGGGACGGCCGCGGGTCCTCGGGGACTTCCGTGCCGGAGCCTGGTGGCACGGCACCTCGCCGCTGTCGCACTTCACCCGGTCGCTGGTCTGCTCGCGGGTCACCGAGGACGGGGGCCGGATCACGCTCAGCGGCCGCAAGTTCACGGTGTCGGCGGCCGACGGGACCAAGGAGGTGACGGAGCTGGTGACCGACGAGGAGGTGCTGGCCACGTACCGGGAACGCTTCGGGATCGAGCTGGACCGGGTGCCGGTGGTCAAGGAGTTCGGGTAGCCGGGGCCGGGAAGCCGCGCAGATCACACGCACCGGACCGGGATCCCGGCGTCGGCCGCGCCGGGCGTACCGGAAGATGTCCGGGTGAGCGATGTGAGACATGTACTGGTGCTGCCCGACCGTGACGCCGCGGAGGAGGCGGCGGAGGCCGTCGGTGACCGGTTCGGGCTGCTGGAGGAGCCGCAGCTCGTGCGGGACGCCCTCGCGGGCGAGGACGATGCCGAGGACGCGCAGTGGCTGGTGGTGCTGACGGACCCCGGGGCACGGCTCGACCCGAAGGAACTGGACGAGTTCGCGGCCGAATGGGACGGCTGGCACGAGGAGCCGTAGCCGGAGTCCGCCCGGGTCCGTGCGCGCCCGGCTCGACCGGGCTCTTGCGCGCCCGGCTCGACCGGGCCGCGCGCGCCGGACGGGCCGGGCCGCGCGCACCTGGGCCGGCCGAGGTTCACCGGCCCCGGTGGACCCGGCCGCGTGAACCAATCTCGGTCGATCCGGCCGCGCGAACCAGCCCCGGCGGACCCGGCCGCGTGAACCAGCCCCGGTCGACCCAGTCGCGCGAGGCCGGATCGGCGTGGGCCGCGGTACGCGGCAGCTGGTGTCAGTGGCGCGTGGGATGCTTTCCGTGATGGCCAAGAAGACCGCACAAGACGACCCTCTCGCCCCTGTCACGCTGGCAGTGGGCCAAGAGGATCTCCTGCTCGACCGTGCCGTGCAGGAGGTGGTGGCCGCCGCCAGGGCCGCCGACGCCGACACGGACGTCCGGGACCTCACCCCGGACCAGGTGCAGCCGGGCACGCTCGCCGAGCTGACGAGCCCGTCGCTCTTCGCCGAGCGCAAGGTCGTGATCGTCCGCAACGCGCAGGATCTGTCGGCCGACACGATCAAGGACGTCAAGGCGTATCTGGGGGCTCCCGCCGAGGAGATCACCCTGGTGCTCCTGCACGCGGGCGGGGCCAAGGGCAAGGCGCTGCTCGACGCCGCGCGCAAGGTGGGCGCGCGGGAGGTGGCGTGCCCCAAGATGACGAAGCCGGCGGACCGGCTGGCGTTCGTGCGGAGCGAGTTCCGGTCGCTGGGCCGGGCGGCCACTCCGGAGGCCTGCCAGGCGCTGGTGGACTCCATCGGGAGCGATCTGCGGGAGCTGGCGTCCGCCGCGTCGCAGCTCGTCGCGGACGTCGAGGGGACGATCGACGAGGCCGTTGTCGGGAGGTACTACACCGGGCGGGCCGAGGCGTCCAGTTTCACCGTGGCCGACCGGGCCGTCGAGGGGCGGGCCGCGGAGGCGCTGGAGGCGCTGCGGTGGTCGCTGTCGACCGGTGTGGCCCCCGTCCTGATCACCAGCGCGCTCGCGCAGGGGGTGCGGGCGATCGGCAAGCTGTCCTCCGCGCGGGGCGGCAGGCCCGCCGATCTGGCCCGTGAGCTCGGGATGCCGCCGTGGAAGATCGACCGCGTGCGGCAGCAGATGCGGGGCTGGACGCCCGACGGGGTCGCCATGGCGCTCACGGCGGTCGCGGAGGCGGACGCCGGGGTGAAGGGCGGCGGGGACGACCCCGAGTACGCCCTGGAGAAGGCCGTCGTGGCCATCGCCCGCGCGGCCCGCTCAGGCCGGCGTTAGCCCCCCAGGTCCTTCGCAGCACCCCCGACGATCCAGGGGCGCACTTAATCCCCCCGTGGGACACCGAATCCCCCGTGGGACACCGAATCCCCCGTGGGACACCGAAGACCCAGTGGTAACACCGAAGGCCCCGCTCGTTCTCCCGGGGAAGGGAGGAGCGGGGCCTTCGGTTCGAACCGGTGGATTCACGCCCGCGTGGCGAACGCAGATCGTGCGCGAATCCGGGGGTGTCGGGTCGGGAGCGGAGAGAGAGGGCCCGCTCGGGTCCGGCCGACGATCACGTCAAGCAGGTCAGGGTTGAGCCCCGGAGAGCTCAGCCGACTCAGCCCTGGAGGGAGGCGACCTTCGAAGCAAGCGCCGACTTCTTGTTGGCGGCCTGGTTCTTGTGGATGACGCCCTTCGCGACGGCCTTGTCGAGCTTGCGCGAAGCCTCGCGCGCCGCGACGGTGGCCTTCTCGACGTCACCCGCGGCAGCAGCCTCGCGGGCCTTGCGGATCGCGGTCTTCAGAGAGGACTTGACGGCCTTGTTGCGCAGCCGGGCCTTCTCGTTGGTCTTGATCCGCTTGATCTGGGACTTGATGTTCGCCACTGATGAGCCTTTACAGGTTCAGGCGCGTGAGACGGCACGTCTCACCCGCCGTTTGATTTTCTTGGGTGCGTCTCCTGCAGAGAGGGCACGAGACACAGCCACCCAGGCTACCAGCCCCCGCACGACCGGCCCAAACCGGCCGTGCGCCCCGGCCTGGAGATCGTTCACCGCCGCCCTGGTCAGGGCCTTCGGGACGGGCACGGCCGTCCCTCTCGCGCGGCCCACACCGGTCGCAGCCCGCCGCGCGTGGGACCATGGAATCTACGTATCGATCCGACCCGAGGCGACAGGCGCCTCAAGAGACAGGACCCTGCGTGCCCGCGACCCCTAACAATGTGCCCGAGCCGAGCCGTACCGACCCGGCTCTGATCCGCAATTTCTGCATCATCGCGCACATCGACCACGGCAAGTCCACGCTCGCCGACCGCATGCTCCAGCTGACCGGGGTGGTCGACCCGCGGCAGATGCGTGCTCAGTACCTCGACCGTATGGACATCGAGCGCGAGCGTGGCATCACGATCAAGTCCCAGGCGGTCCGGCTGCCCTGGGCGCCGACCGAGGACCCGGGCAGGACCCACGTCCTCAACATGATCGACACCCCCGGGCACGTCGACTTCACGTACGAGGTGTCCCGGTCGCTCGCGGCCTGCGAGGGCACGGTCCTGCTGGTCGACGCGGCCCAGGGCATCGAGGCGCAGACTCTCGCCAACCTCTACCTGGCGATGGAGAACGACCTCAAGATCATCCCCGTACTGAACAAGATCGACCTGCCGGCCGCCCAGCCGGAGAAGTTCTCCGAGGAGCTCGCCAACCTCATCGGCTGCGACCCCGAGGACGTTCTCAAGGTCTCCGCCAAGACGGGTCTGGGCGTCGAGGCGCTGCTCGACAAGGTCGTCGCCGAGATCCCGGCCCCGGTCGGCGTCCAGGACGCCCCCGCCCGAGCGATGATCTTCGACTCGGTCTACGACTCCTATCGCGGTGTCGTGACGTACGTGCGTGTCATCGACGGGCAGCTCAACAAGCGTGAGCGCATCCGGATGATGTCGACCGGCGCCACGCACGAGCTGCTGGAGATCGGTGTCTCGGCCCCCGAGATGAAGGCGGCCGACGGGCTCGGTGTCGGTGAGGTGGGTTACCTCATCACCGGCGTGAAGGACGTCCGCCAGTCCAAGGTCGGTGACACGATCACCACCCTGCACAAGGGCGCGACCGAGGCGCTCGGCGGGTACAAGGAGCCCAGGCCCATGGTCTTCTCGGGCCTGTATCCGCTGGACGGGTCCGATTACCCCGAGCTGCGCGAAGCCCTGGACAAGCTGCAGCTCAACGACGCCGCGCTGGTGTACGAGCCGGAGACGTCGGCGGCGCTGGGCTTCGGCTTCCGCGTCGGTTTCCTCGGGCTGCTGCACCTCGACGTGATCCGTGAGCGGCTGGAGCGCGAGTTCGGGCTCGACCTGATCGCGACCGCCCCGAACGTGGTCTACCGCGTCGAGATGGAGGACCGCAGCGAGCACACGGTCACCAACCCGAGCGAGTTCCCCGAGGGCAAGATCGACAAGGTGTACGAGCCGGTCGTGCGGGCGACCATCCTCGCCCCCTCGGAGTTCATCGGCGCGATCATGGAGCTGTGCCAGACCCGGCGCGGCACCCTGCTCGGCATGGACTACCTCTCGGAGGACCGGGTCGAGATCCGCTACACCCTGCCGCTCGCGGAGATCGTCTTCGACTTCTTCGACCAGCTCAAGTCCAAGACCCGCGGCTACGCCTCGCTGGACTACGAGCCCACGGGCGAGCAGGCCTCCAGCCTGGTCAAGGTCGACATCCTGCTGCACGGCGACAAGGTCGACGCCTTCTCCGCGGTCACGCACAAGGACGCGGCGTACGCGTACGGCGTCCGGCTGGTCGCCAAGCTGCGCGAGCTGATCCCTCGGCAGGCCTTCGAGGTGCCGATCCAGGCGGCCATCGGCTCCCGGGTCATCGCCCGCGAGACCATCCGCGCCATCCGCAAGGACGTCCTCGCCAAGTGCTACGGCGGTGACATCTCCCGTAAGCGGAAGCTGCTGGAGAAGCAGAAGGAGGGCAAGAAGCGGATGAAGATGGTGGGCTCTGTGGAAGTTCCGCAGGAAGCCTTCATCGCCGTGCTGTCCAGCGACGACAGCGGCGGTTCGGCCAAGGGCAAGAAGTAGCCACGCCGAATCCCGGAAATTCAGGGCCCGTCGCGCTCCGGCGCGGCGGGCCCTGTGCTTGTCTCAGGGGTGTGTCCTGCGGGAAGTGGCCGGGAAGTGACCTGCCGCCGCCCCTTACGCACCGGCCGGACGCGCTCTAGTCTGATCTCTGCTCGGTAGTTACTCGCGAGTTAAACAACAGCCGCAATTGAGCCAGCCGCACTGCCGCGGGCCCCGGAGGATGTCGTGAGCGACACACAGACCCTGATCGAGAACCGTCCGCCGTCCGTCGCCGCCCTCTTCCTGGAGCGCGTGGCGGCCACACCCGACGCCGAGGCATACCGCTACCCGGTACCGGCCCCGGGCGACGGGCCCGACGAGTGGAAGTCGCTGACCTGGGCGCAGTCCGCGGAGCGGGTCTACGCCATCGCGGCCGGTCTCATCGAACTCGGCGTCCAGCCGGAGCAGCGCGTCGCGCTCGCCTCCTCGACCCGGGTCGAATGGATCCTGGCCGACCTCGGCATCCTCTGCGCGGGCGCGGCCACCACGACCGTGTATCCGCAGACCAACGCCGCGGAGTCGGCGTTCATCCTGTCCGACTCCGCGAGCCGGGTCCTCATCGCTGAGGACGCCGCCCAGCTCGCCAAGGCCCGGGAGAAGCGCGCGGAGCTCCCCGAGCTCACGCATGTCGTGGTCATCGACGCGGAGGGCGTGGAGAGCGAGGACTGGGTCCTGACGCTCGCCGAGCTGGAGGCGCGCGGTTCCGCGTACCTGGAGAAGCACCCCGAGCTGATCAAGGAGCGGGTCGGCGCGATCACCGCCGACCAGCTCGCGACCCTCATCTACACCTCCGGCACCACGGGCCGCCCCAAGGGCGTCCGCCTGCCGCAGGACAACTGGTCCTACATGGCCAAGGCGATCGCCTCGACCGGCCTGCTCGGCCAGGACGACGTGCAGTACCTCTGGCTGCCGCTCGCGCACGTCTTCGGCAAGGTCCTCACCTCCGGCCAGATCGAGGTCGGGCACGTCACCGCCGTCGACGGCCGCGTGGACAAGATCATCGAGAACCTTCCGGTGGTGCGGCCGACGTACATGGCGGCCGTGCCGCGCATCTTCGAGAAGGTCTACAACGGGGTCGCGGCCAAGGCGCGGGCCGGCGGCGGCGCCAAGTACAAGATCTTCCAGTGGGCCGCCGAGGTTTCCCGCGAGTACGCGAAGGCCGGCCAGGACAACTTCCGCCGTACGGGTTCGGCCTCGGTGCCGTTCGCGCTCGGCGCCAAGCACAAGGTCGCCGACGCGCTCGTCTTCGCCAAGATCCGCGAGGCCTTCGGCGGCAACCTGCGCGCCTGCATCTCCGGCTCCGCCGCCCTCGCTCCGGACATCGGCTACTTCTTCGCCGGCGCCGGCATCCACATCCTGGAGGGCTACGGACTCACCGAGTCCTCCGCCGCCTCCTTCGTGAACCCGGGCGAGGCCTACCGCACCGGCACGGTCGGCAAGCCGCTGCCCGGCACCGAGGTGCGCATCGCGGACGACGGCGAGATCCTGCTGCGCGGTCCCGGCATCATGGAGGGCTACCACGGGCTGCCCGACAAGACCGCCGAGGTCCTGGAGGCGGACGGCTGGTTCCACACCGGCGACATCGGCGAGCTGTCCGCGGACGGCTATCTCCGGATCACCGACCGCAAGAAGGACCTCATCAAGACCTCGGGCGGCAAGTACATCGCGCCCGCCGAGGTCGAGGGCCAGTTCAAGGCCGTCTGCCCGTACGTCTCCAACATCCTCGTGCACGGCGCCGACCGGAACTTCTGCACCGCGCTCATCTCCCTCGACGAGCCGTCCATCCTCGACTGGGCCAAGGACAACGGTCTGGAGGGCAAGTCGTACGCCGAGGTCGTCGCGGCGCCCGCCACCATCGCCCTCGTCGAGGATTACGTGAAGGAGCTCAACGCGGGCCTGCAGCGCTGGCAGACGATCAAGAAGTTCCGTCTGCTGCCCCGTGACCTGGACGTCGAGCACGGCGAGATCACTCCGAGCCTCAAGCTGAAGCGCCCGGTCGTCGAGAAGGCGTACAAGCACCTGATCGACGAGATGTACGCGGGCTCCCGCGAGGCGTAGCCGGCCCAGGCACCCGGCTTCCGGCCCCGATCCGCGGGGGCCGGGAGCCGGGATGCTCTCTCCTATCCGTCCCGCCTCCGCCGCATCCTGCTCAGCAGTTCGTCCATCCGCCGTATCTGGTCGCGGAGTCCGGGCACGTCGGGGGCGGTGCCCGCCGCCAGGTCCGTGTCCATTCTCCCCAGGCGGGCGGCGAGTTCGTCGAACTGGTCCTGTTCGCGGTCGAGCAGGCACTCCAGTTGGCGGTTCTTGCGGTGCAGGTCGAGGAAGACGCTGACCTTGGCGCGCAGGACCCAGGGGTCGAACGGTTTCGTCAGATAGTCGGCGGCACCCGTCGCGTAGCCGCGGAAGGCGTAGCCCGCGTCGGCGTCGGTGCCCGTCAGGAAGATGATGGGCACGTCCTTGGTCCGGTCGAGCCGTTTGATGTTCGCGGCCGTCTCGAATCCGTCCATGCCCGGCATGCGGATGTCGAGCAGGACGACCGCGAACCGCTGCCGCATCAGGGCCTTCACCGCCTCCTCGCCCGAACGCGCGCGCACCAGCGGCTCGTTGAGGGAACGCAGGACGGCCTCCAGCGCGAGCAGGTTGTCCTCCATGTCGTCGACGAGGAGGATGCTCGCGCCCTCGTCGGTCGTCGTCTCGGCGCTCATGATGACGGTGCCTCACTCGGTCCGTGGGTTTCTCGGTGCCTCGCGGGTCCGGCGGCCGGTCCATGACCCGCCCGGAGCCTGTCCGACCATTCCCGTCTGCCCGGCGACGCCGTGCACGCACCCTCGCCGCGCCGAAGTCGCCGTCCCGTGCCGTCGGCGTCGGCGTCGTGTCGGGCGGTGAAAGCGGATCGGATGCTCGATTCTGTCCGGCTTCGAACACATCCATACCACTGTTCTCACTCTTGACGGCCCACTTCGGTGACTCGGCGCTTATGAGCGCCGCCAGTCTGTCACCCTGGCCGCATCGACCGAGGTGTCTTCGTCCGAACTGCCCAGGGAGCCGCACAGTGGGGGCCATTCCGACGCAACGGGAGTCCACGGCGTGCGCACCGGACGTGCTCGCGCACCACCCCACCGGCCGGGACGTCGTGTCACGTACATCGCTGCCGGGCACTCCGCTCGCTCCCGCGGCCGCGCGCCGGTTCCTCCGTGACACGCTCCTGAGCTGGGCCGAACTGGCCCTGCCCGGCGCCGAGATCATCGACGACCGGCTCACGGAGGACGCGTCCGTCGTGGTCAGCGAACTCGTCACCAACGCCGTCGTGCACGCGGGCACCGACGTCGAGCTGCTGTGCCGCCTGGAGTGCCCGGCCGACGGCCCGCCCGGCCCGCTGGTCGTCGAGGTCTCCGACCGGCATCCCTCGCGCGCCATACGGGAGGACAGCGCCGAACCGCCTTACGGGACACCGGAGTACGGGCGGGGCCTGCGCCTCGTCTCCGCGCTCTCCGAGGCCTGGGGGATCACCTATCGTCCGGGCGTCAAGACGGTGTGGTCCAGGCTGCTGGCCGACGGGACCGCCGGGGCCGCCGGGGCTCTGCCCGGGGTGGGCGTCTTCACGGACGCCGACGACCCGCGCCGGCCGGGCCGCTTCGACGACGCGGGCGGGCTCCCGGTCCCGGGCGGTCTCCCGGGACCGGGTGGATTCACGGACCCCGACGGGCTCCCCGGCGCGCTCGTGGGAGCGGGCGGATTCACGGACGCCGACGGGTTCGCGAGTGCGCTCCCCGACGGGTTCGCCGGGGCCGACGGTCTCACCGGTGCCGCGGCCGGTCCGGATCCGGCCGGGGCCGGGGCCACCGGGTACACCGAGGGGCTGGTCCCGGGGTACGGGCCCGTTGCCGGCGGCGAGCCGTATCGCGCCGTGTCCGCCCCGGGGGCGGACCGGAGCACCGCGCGGGCCCACGACTGGCTCGACCGGGGTGCCCTCTCCTTCCTCGCCGAGGCCTCGGACCTGCTCGCGGGACAGCTCGACGAGGACCTGGTCGCCGCGCTGGCCGGACAGCTCCTCGTCCCGCGCCTCGCCGACTGGTGCGCCGTATGGCTGGAGGACGAGGCCACCGACCGGGCGGGCGGGCTCGGCCTGGCCCTCGGCCCCCGCCTCGCCCGGGTCTGGCACGGCAGCGAGAACCTGATCGAGGGCCTGCGCCAGGCCCTGGAGAAGGACCCGCCGCGGCTGCCCGACGCGGTGCGCTCGCGTGCCGTCCCGGTGCCCTGGCCCGGCGGGGCGCTGGGCGCCCGCGGGGCGAGCGGGGCGGCGCTCGCGTACCGGCTGATCGCGGGCGGCCGGCCGCTGGGCACACTCGTCATCGGGCGGGCCGGACCGCCCGCCTTCCCCGACGAGGTCACCGGGCTCGTCGAGGACCTCAGCCGCCGTATCGCCCTGGCCATCGGCGCGGCCCGCCAGTACGCGCGCCAGGCCACCATCAGCCGGGTGCTGCAGCGCGGGCTGCTGCCGGGCGCGGTCGCCGAGATCCCCGGGGTGCGCAGCGCCCTCGTCTACGAACCGCTCGACAAGGGCGGGCCGAGCGGTGACTTCTACGACGTGTTCCCGGCGGGCGACGGGCGCTGGTGCTTCGCGGTCGGCGATGTCCAGGGCAAGGGGCCCGAGGCCGCCGTCGTGATCGGCCTGGCCCGGCCCTGGCTGCGGCTCCTCGCCCGCGAGGGCTACGACGTCGCGGACGTCCTCGACCGTCTCAACCAGCTCCTCCTCGACGACGCGACGGAGGCGGCGGACGCGGCGGCCCGCGCGCTCGTGGCCGCGGGCGGACCCGGGCTCGGCACCGACCTCGGCCCGCAGACGCGCTTCCTGTCGATGCTCTACGGCGAGCTGGTCCCCTTCGAGGGCGGAGTGCGCTGCACCCTGGCCTCGGCGGGGCATCCGCTGCCGCTGCTGCTGGGTCCCGACGGCGACGTACGGGAGATGGCCCGGCCACAGACCCTGCTCGGCGTCTTCGAGGACCCCGAGTACACCGCGGAGTCCTTCGAGCTGTACCCCGGAGACACGCTCCTGTGCGTCACCGACGGAGTGACGGAGCGGCGCGACGGGTCCCGACAGTTCGACGACGAGGACGGTCTCGCGCACGCCCTCGCGGGCTGCGCGGGCCTGAACGCCGAGATGATCGCGGAACGGATCCGCGCCCTGGTCCACGCCTTCGGCCCCCGCCCGCCCGAGGACGACATGGCCCTGCTGGTATTGCAGGCCGAGTAGCGGGGTCCGCAGCGCACCGGACACGTCCACCCCGGGCGTGCTGGACAATGGAACGCATGCCTTCCGCACTTCCCGACGGTGAGCCCGTCCCCGACGACGGGGCGCTGCCCGCGCACGCCCTGGCCGGGGCCGCCGAGCGGCCCCTCGGGTTCTACCTCCACGTTCCGTACTGCGCGACCCGCTGCGGCTACTGCGACTTCAACACCTACACGGCGACCGAGCTGCGGGGCACCGGCGGTGTGCTCGCCTCCCGCGACAACTACGCGGACACCCTGACCGACGAGATCCGGCTCGCCCGCAAGGTCCTCGGCGACGACCCCCGCCCGGTCCGCACGGTCTTCGTCGGAGGCGGTACGCCCACGCTGCTGGCTGCCGACGACCTCGTACGGATGCTGGGCACGATCAGGGACGAGTTCGGCCTCGCGGACGACGCCGAGGTCACGACGGAGGCGAACCCCGAGTCGGTGGATCCCGAGTACCTCGCGACCCTGCGCGCCGGGGGCTTCAACCGGATCTCCTTCGGCATGCAGAGCGCCCGGCAGCACGTCCTGAAGGTGCTCGACCGCACCCACACCCCGGGCCGTCCCGAGGCCTGTGTCGCCGAGGCCCGCGCGGCCGGCTTCGCACATGTGAACCTGGACCTGATCTACGGCACGCCGGGAGAGTCGGACGACGACTGGCGGGCGTCGCTCGAAGCGGCCCTCGGCGCGGGACCCGACCACGTCTCCGCGTACGCGCTGATCGTCGAGGAGGGCACGCAGCTCGCGCGCCGCATCCGCCGCGGCGAGGTCCCCATGACGGACGACGACGTGCACGCGGACCGCTATCTCATCGCGGACGAGGTGATGTCGGCGGCGGGCTTCGAGTGGTACGAGGTGTCGAACTGGGCCACCGCCGGCTCGCCGGACAGCCGCTGTCTGCACAACGAGCTGTACTGGCGGGGCGCCGACTGGTGGGGTGCGGGTCCCGGCGCGCACAGCCACGTCGGCGGTGTTCGCTGGTGGAACGTGAAGCATCCGGGTGCGTACGCGGCGGCTCTGGCCGAGGGCCGCTCCCCGGGGGCCGGCCGTGAACTCCTCTCCGGCGAGGACCGCAGGGTCGAGCGGATCCTCCTCGAACTGCGGCTGCGCGAGGGCTGCCCGCTCAGCCTGCTCCGCCCCGACGGCCTCGCGGCCTCCCGCCGCGCGCTGTCCGAAGGCCTCCTCGAAGCCGGCCCGTACGACGCGGGCCGCGCCGTCCTCACCCTCCGGGGCCGCCTCCTCGCGGACGCCGTGGTCCGCGACCTGGTGGACTGAACAGCGGGGATCCTGATCCGGAGGTCATCCGAAGGACATCCGAAAGACACCGCTGCCGGACCTGGGTCACCGCCGCCGGACCCGGTCACCGGCGGCCACCGGCCGCCGGTCCGTCACTCCGGTGCCGTGACGAAGTCGATCAGTTCCTCCACCCGGCCCAGCAGGGCCGGTTCCAGGTCCTTGTAGGAGTGGACCCGGGACAGGATGTGCTGCCAGGCCGCGCCGGTGTTCTCCGGCCAGCCCAGGGCCCGGCACACGCCCGTCTTCCAGTCCTGGCCGTGCGGGACCCGGGGCCAGGACGGGATGCCGACGGAGGACGGCTTCACGGCCTCCCAGACGTCGATGTAGGGGTGGCCGAGCACCAGGGCGTGCTCGCTCGTGACCGCCTCCGCGATCCGGGACTCCTTCGAACCCGGGACCAGGTGGTCCACGAGGACGCCGAGCCGGGCGTCCGGGCCCGGGGAGAACGCGTCGACGACCGCCGGGAGGTCGTCGACGCCCTCCAGGTACTCCACGACCACGCCCTCGACGCGTAGATCGTCGCCCCAGACCCGCTCGACCAGTTCGGCGTCGTGACGGCCCTCGACGTAGATGCGCCCGGCGCGTGCGACCCGGGCGCGGGCGCCGGGGACCGCCACCGAGCCGGACGCCGTGCGGCTCGGGCGCACCGGCGCGGAGGCCGCCGGGCGGACCAGGGTCACCACCCTGCCCTCCAGCAGGAAGCCACGCGGGTCCAGCGGGAACACCCGGTGCTTGCCGAAGCGGTCCTCCAGGGTCACCGTGCCCGCCTCGCAGCGGATCACCGCGCCGCAGAAGCCTGTGCCGGGCTCCTCGACGACCAGACCCGGGTCCGCCGGGACCTCGAGCACGGGCTGGGACTTCTTCCACGGCGGGGTCAGGTCCGGAGAGTACTGGCGCATTCGGATGACGATAGGAGAAGCTCGGCGACGCTCACCGCGACACGCCGAAACGCCCGGCCAGGGCGTCCCGTTGGGACCGTACGAACGCGGCGTCCACCACCGCCCCGTGCCCGGGGACGTACAGCGCCTCCTCGCCGCCCAGCGCGAGCAGCCGGTCGAGAGCCGCCGGCCAGCGCGACGGTACGGTGTCGGGGCCCGCCTGCGGCTCGCCCGACTCCTCGACGAGGTCGCCGCAGAACACCACCGGCGGGTCGCCCGGCACGACGGCCACGAGGTCGTGGGCGGTGTGGCCCTCGCCCGTCCGGACCAGCCGGACCCCGATGCCGCCGAGATCCAGGTCCCAGGTGCTCCGGACGAAGCGGTGGGGCCGTACGAGGGTGTCGGCCGCCTCCTCCGCCGCCCGCGGGTCGAGACCGTTGCGCACCGCGTCCGCGCACAGCTCCTCGCGGCCGCGCCCGTACACCTCCGACGAGCCGCCGGCGGCGAAGACCTCCACGCCCGCGAAGGCGGCCGCGCCGAAAACGTGGTCGAAATGCGGGTGGGTGAGCGCGATATGGGTCACACGCGCGCCGGTCAGAACCCGCGCGTCGGCGCGTAGCGCGGCGCCCTCCGCGAGGCTCGACCCGGCGTCGATCATCAGTGCCGCCCCCTCGCCGACGACGAGCCCCGCCGTGCAGTCCCAGTCCGGAAGCCGCCGTCGCCCCACCCGGGGTGCCACCCTTTCCCACCCGAGCTCTTCCCAAGTCAGCCTCATGCGGCGACGCTAACGGTGACCGGGTGCCGTGCACGACATCGCAGGACCGCCCTTGCCCGGGGCATGCCTCACCGCCGTACACTGGGCCGGGGAACGTTGGCACTCGCGTGCGCTGAGTGCCAGGCGAATGCCACGAAGGCCACGAAGGCCACGAAGACCACCGAGTCGACTTCTGGAGGTGCGCGATGCTCAGTGAACGCAGGCTCGAGGTGCTGCGCGCCATCGTCCAGGACTACGTGGGCACCGAGGAGCCGGTCGGTTCCAAGGCGCTCACCGAGCGGCACCGTCTCGGCGTCTCGCCGGCGACCGTCCGCAACGACATGGCGGTCCTGGAGGACGAGGGGTACATCGCCCAGCCGCACACCAGTGCCGGGCGCATCCCCACGGACAAGGGGTACCGCCTCTTCGTCGACAAGCTCGCGGGCGTCAAGCCGATGACCGCGCCCGAGCGCCGCGCCATCCAGAACTTCCTGGACGGCGCCGTCGACCTGGACGACGTCGTCGGCCGGACCGTGCGGCTGCTCGCGCAGCTCACCCGGCAGGTGGCCGTCGTGCAGTACCCCTCGCTGACCCGTTCGACCGTGCGCCATGTGGAGCTGCTGTCGCTGGCTCCCGCGCGGGTGATGCTCGTGCTGATCACGGACACCGGCCGGGTCGAGCAGCGCATGATCAACTGCCCGGCGCCGTTCGGTGAGACGTCGCTGGCGGACCTGCGGGCCCGGCTCAACAGCCGGGTCGCGGGGCGTCCCTTCGCGGACGTCCCGCAGCTCGTCCAGGACCTCCCGGAAGCCTTCGAGGCGGAGGACCGGGGTACGGTCTCGACGGTGCTCTCCACCCTGCTGGAGACACTCGTCGAGGAGACCGAGGAGCGCCTGATGATCGGCGGTACCGCCAATCTCACGCGATTCGGACATGACTTCCCTCTCACCATCCGGCCGGTGCTCGAAGCGCTTGAGGAGCAGGTCGTGCTCCTCAAGTTGCTTGGAGAGGCCGGGGATTCGAGCATGACCGTGCGAATCGGGCACGAGAACGCGTATGAGGGACTCAACTCCACGTCCGTGGTCTCCGTCGGCTACGGTTCGGGCGGCGAGGCAGTAGCCAAACTCGGCGTGGTCGGCCCGACCCGCATGGATTACCCGGGAACGATGGGAGCGGTACGAGCGGTGGCACGGTACGTCGGACAGATCCTGGCGGAGTCTTAAGTGGCCACGGACTACTACGCCGTACTCGGCGTGCGCCGCGACGCGTCCCAGGACGAGATCAAGAAGGCGTTCCGGAGGCTCGCTCGCGAGCTGCACCCGGACGTCAATCCCGATCCGAAGACGCAGGAGCGGTTCAAAGAGATCAACGCCGCGTACGAGGTGTTGTCGGACCCGCAGAAGAAGCAGGTCTACGACCTCGGCGGCGACCCGCTGTCCCAGCAGGGCGGCGGTGGCGCCGGTGGCTTCGGCCAGGGCGGCTTCGGGAACTTCTCGGACATCATGGACGCGTTCTTCGGCACGGCGTCGCAGCGCGGACCGCGCTCGCGCACCCGCCGGGGCCAGGACGCCATGATCCGTCTGGAGATCGAGCTCGACGAGGCGGCCTTCGGCACCACGAAGGACATCCAGGTCGACACGGCCGTCGTCTGCGGCACCTGCAACGGCGAGGGCGCCGCGCCCGGCACCGCCGCGCAGACCTGTGACATGTGCCGCGGCCGCGGCGAGGTGTCCCAGGTGACGCGGTCCTTCCTGGGCCAGGTCATGACCTCGCGGCCGTGTCCGCAGTGCCAGGGTTTCGGCACCGTCGTCCCGACCCCGTGCCACGAGTGCGCGGGCGACGGCCGGGTCCGCTCCCGTCGCACCCTCACGGTCAAGATCCCGGCCGGTGTGGACAACGGCACCCGCATCCAGCTCGCGGGCGAGGGCGAGGTCGGCCCCGGCGGCGGCCCCGCCGGCGACCTGTACGTGGAGATCCACGAACTGCCGCACTCGACCTTCCAGCGGCGCGGCGACGACCTGCACTGCACGGTCACCATCCCGATGACCGCGGCGGCCCTCGGCACCAAGGTGCCGCTGGAGACGCTCGACGGCATGGAGGAGGTCGACATCCGTCCGGGCACGCAGTCCGGCCAGTCGATCCCGCTGCACGGCCGGGGCGTCACGCACCTGCGCGGCGGCGGCCGCGGCGACCTCATCGTGCACGTCGAGGTCATGACGCCGACCAAGCTCGACCCGGAGCAGGAGCGGGTGCTGCGCGAGCTGGCATTGATGCGCGGCGAGGAGCGGCCCACCGGTCAGTTCCAGCCCGGACAGCAGGGGCTCTTCTCCCGGCTGAAGGACGCCTTCAACGGCCGCTGATCCAGGCGGGGCACGGGGCCCGAAGCGCCCCGTGCCCTCCACGTCGGAGGCCGTATCCGGCCGGACGACCGGATTCGGACTTGTCCGGGGGACGTGACAACATGCCGTCATGTCCTCCGCGCTGACCGATCTCTTCCCTCACCCGATCGTGCAGGCCCCCATGGCGGGCGGAGTCTCCGTCCCGCAGCTCGCGGCCGCCGTGTCCGAGGCCGGCGGGCTCGGCTTCCTCGCGGCGGGGTACAAGACCGCCGACGGCATGTACCAGGAGATCAAGCAACTGCGCGGGCTGACCGGCCACCCCTTCGGCGTCAACCTGTTCCTCCCGCAGCCCGAGCACGCGGACGCCGCCGCCGTCGAGGTGTACGCGCACCAGCTCGCCGGCGAGGCCGCCTGGTACGAGACCGAGCTCGGGGACCCGGACAGCGGCCGCGACGACGGCTACGACGCCAAACTCGCCGTCCTCCTCGACAAGCCGGTGGCGGCGGTCTCCTTCCACTTCGGCATCCCGAAGCCGGAGGTGCTCGCGTCGCTGCGGCGCGCCGGCACCCTCACCCTGGTCACCGCCACCACGGCCGAGGAAGCCGTCGGTGTGGAGCGGGCCGGCGCCGACGCGGTCGTCGTGCAGGGCATCGAGGCCGGCGGACACCAGGGCACCCACCGGGACAACCCCGAGACGGACGGCACGGGCGTCGGCCTGCTCACGCTGGTCGCGCAGGTCCGCGAGAGGGTGGGGATCCCGGTCGTCGCGGCCGGCGGCATCATGCGCGGCAGCCAGATCGCCGCCGTCCTCGCCGCGGGCGCGGACGCGGCCCAGCTCGGCACCGCCTTCCTCGCCACCCCCGAGTCCGGCGCGAGCGCCGTGCACAAGCAGGCGCTGACCGACCCCCTCTACGTACGTACGGAGCTCACGCGCGCCTTCTCCGGACGCCCGGCGCGGGCGCTGGCCAACCGCTTCATGCGCGAGCACGGCCCGTACGCCCCCGCCGCCTACCCCGAGGTCCACCACCTCACCGTGCCGCTGCGCAAGGCGGCGGCCAAGGCGGGCGACGCGCAGGGCATGGCACTGTGGGCGGGGCAGGGCCACCGCATGGCCCGCGACCTGCCCGCCGGGCAGCTCGTGGAGGTACTGAACGCAGAAATCGCGGCCGCCGAGACAGCGTTGTCGGCCGTCGCCGAGATCCCGGAAGAGGGTGCGGCCCGATGACGGCACCGGTGTTCCTGGTCGAGCACTTCGACACGGACGGCGAGGGACGCCATGTCCTCGACGGACCCGAGGGACGGCACGCCGTCTCCGTGAAGCGGCTGCACAGCGGTGAGGACGTCGTGCTCACCGACGGGGCCGGGCGCAGGGCGGAGTGCGTGGTCCTCGGCACCGAGGGCAAGGACCGGCTGATCGTGCGGATGGGCACGGTCACCGAGGAGGCGCCCGAGGAGCCGCGCATCACGGTCGTCCAGGCCCTGCCCAAGGGGGACCGGGGCGAGCTGGCCGTCGAGACCATGACCGAGACCGGCGTCGACGCGATCGTCCCGTGGGCCGCCTCCCGCTGCATCACGCAGTGGAAGGGCGAGCGGGGTCTGAAGGCGCTCGGCAAGTGGCGCGCCACCGCCCGGGAAGCCGGCAAACAGTCCCGGCGCGCACGCTTCCCGGAGGTCGCGGACGCGATGACGACCAAGCAGGTTGCCGCACTTCTCGCCAAAGCCGATCTCGCCGCCGTGCTCCACGAGGACACCGCCCTCGGCACCGAGTCCTTCGCGACCGCCGCGCTGCCCGCCTCCGGTGAGATCGTCCTGGTGGTCGGCCCCGAGGGCGGGATCTCCGCAGACGAGGTCGCCCTCTTCACCGAGGCCGGCGCGAGGACCTTCCACCTGGGGCGCACGGTGCTGCGCACCTCGACGGCCGGGACCGTGGCGACCGCACTGCTGCTGGCCCGCAGCGGCCGCTGGTCCTGACCCGCCCGCCGTCGGCACGACCTGACATCCGCGCATCGAACGAGGAGCCCATGGAACTCGCTCAGGTACGACTGCTCGTCTCCGACTTCGCCACCTGCTACCGGTTCTACTCCGAAGTCCTCGGCCTCAAGCCCCAGTCGGGCGCGGCCGACGGACCGTACGAGAAGTTCAGTCCGGTCACCGGGTCGGCGGGCATCGCCCTCCAGGACCGGGCCATGATGACGGACATACTGGGTGAGCTCGGCGACGCCGTGACCGGACACCGGTCGCTGGTCGTGCTGCGGGTCGACGACCTCGACACCTACTGCGAGCAGGTCGTCTCGCGCGGCGCGACCCTCCTGCACGGCCCGGCACCCATGACGGACCGGATGCGCGTCGCCCACCTCAAGGACCCCGAGGGCAACCTGGTGGAACTCCAGGAGTGGCTGCTGATGCTCGGCTGACGACAGGTCGGAAGCCGTCCGGGGCCGGGGGAAGCGGGAACCTTATGGCCTCCCCGGCCTGCCGGGCAACACCTTCGGGTGGTTGTGCCCCCGATGGCCGCATGCGGTCTACCGCGCGTCGCCACGCGGTGGCACGCTGCCGTCCATGGGGGCTTCGAGGTATTTCCGACACCGGACGAGGCGCGGGCGGATCCTGACGGCCGTCGGGCTGGGAGCGGCCGGAGTGTTCGCCGTGACCGGGTGCGAGCCCGTGGACGGACTCAGCACCGCGACCGTGGCCTACACGACCGACCAGAAGGCCACCAGCGAGCTGAAGAACCGGCACGTGGACGTGAGGTGGCTCACCTGCACCGCGAGCCTGGGCAACGCGGGCAAGGCCTACACGCCGGGGAAGTCGCACGCGCCGAGCGAGAACACCGTGGCGACCGTCGACTGCCAGGGCCAGACCGGCGACGGCCGGGCCATCACCGTCAAGGGCAAGGTCACCCGCGCCGTCAACGGCGCCTGCGTACGCGGCGATCTGCGCGCCACCGTCGGCGGAAAGCAGATCTTCCACGTCAAGGGCCTCGGCGACTGCGGTGCCGGACCCACCCCGCCGGTCACCTACCGCCCCACCGACGGGCAGCCCAACCCCACCGTCACCGTCACCGTGACGAAGACGATGTGGTGCAAGGGCGACCCCACCTGCTGGCCCTCGCAGGGCAAGTGACCTGCCGGACCGTACGCGGATCAAGTGATTCGAACCTCTACCCGGGCCAAGCGCGGCTGCATAGGGTGACCGGGTGACCGATTCCGCAGCCTCCGCGTACATCCGGTTTCCTCATCTGCACGGCGAGTTGGTCGTCTTCACGGCCGAGGACGACATCTGGGCCGCCCCGGTCGACGGCGGGGGCCGCGCCTGGCGGGTCAGCGCCGACAACGTCCCGGTCAGCCATCCACGCATCTCCCCGGACGGTACGACCGTCGCCTGGACGTCGACGCGTGACGGAGCCCCCGAGGTCCACGCGGCCTCCCTGGACGGCGGTCCCGCGAAACGGCTGACCTACTGGGGCAGCGCGAAGACCCAGGTGCGCGGCTGGACCCCCGACGGACAGGTACTCGCCCTCAGCACCCAGGGACAGGCCAGCCTGCGCCGCACCTGGGCCCGGTCCGTCCCGCTCGACGGCGGCCCCGCGGCGACCCTCCCGTACGGGCCCGTCGGCGACGTCGCCCACGGCGAGAACGGTGTCGTGCTGCTGTCCGCCCCGATGGGACGCGAGGCCGCCTGGTGGAAGCGGTACCGGGGCGGCACGGCGGGCAAGCTGTGGATCGACCGGGACGGTGACGGAGCGTTCGTCCGGCTGCACGAGGACATCGACGGCAACATCGAATACCCCTTCTGGGCCGGCGAGCGGATCGCGTTCCTCTCCGACCACGAGGGCGTCGGCGCCCTGTACTCCTCCCTCGCCGACGGATCCGGCCTGAGCCGCCACACCCCCCTCGACTCCTTCTACGCCCGCCACGCCGCCACCGACGGCACCCGTGTGGTGTACGCGTCCGGCGGCGAACTGTGGCTCCTGGACGGCCTCGACGGCGCCGAGCCGCGCCGCCTCGACCTCCGGCTCGGCGGCCAGCGCGTCGACCAGCAGCCGCACCCCGTGAGCGCCTCGCGCTGGTTCTCCGCCGCCGCGCCCGACCACACCGGACGCGGCAGCGCGGTCTCCGTGCGCGGCGCCGTCCACTGGGTCACCCACCGCTCCGGCCCGGCCCGTGCGCTCGCCGCCGAACCCGGCGTCCGCGCCCGGCTGCCCCGCGCCTTCCGCGCCGAGGGCGAGGAACACGTCGTGTGGGTGACCGACGCGGAGGGCGACGACGCCCTGGAATTCGCCCCCGCCACCGGAGTCGCCCCCGGCGCCACCCCGCGACGGCTCGCCGCCGGCGCGCTCGGCCGGGTCCTCGGCCTCGCCATGGCGCCCGACGGAAGCCGCGCCGCCGTCGCCTCGCACGACGGGCGCGTGCTGCTCGTGGAGCGCGAGAGCGGCGAGGTCCGCGAGGTCGACCGCGGCGAGGACGGCGAGGTCAGCGGCCTCGTCTTCTCGCCCGACTCGGCCTGGCTCGCCTGGTCGCACCCCGGCCCCCGCCCGCTGCGCCAGCTCAAGCTCGCCAACACCACCGACCTGTCGGTGACCGAGGCGACCCCGCTGCGCTTCCGGGACTACGCGCCGGCGTTCACCCTCGACGGCAAGCACCTCGCCTTCCTGTCGGCCCGCGCCTTCGACCCCGTCTACGACGAGCACGTCTTCGATCTGGCCTTCGTCGGCGGCTCCCGGCCGTACCTGATCACCCTGGCCGCGACGACCCCGTCGCCCTTCGGACCCCAGCGGCACGGCAGGCCCTTCGAGGCGCCCGACAAGGACGAGACGCCCGACAGCGAGGGCGCCCCCAGCACCCGCATCGACCTGGACGGACTCGCCGACCGGATCGTGCCGTTCCCCGTCGAGGCCGCCCGCTACTCCATGCTGCGCGCCGCCAAGGACGGACTGCTGTGGCTGCGCCACCCCGTGCGCGGCGTCCTCGGCGCCTCCCGCGCCGCCCCGGACGACCCGGACCCCAAGAGCGAACTGGAGCGGTACGACCTCGCCCAGCAGCGCATCGAGCATCTCGCCGCCGACGCCGACCACTTCACCGTCACCGGCGACGGCAAGCGGGTCCTGCTGTGGACCGACGGAAAGCTCAAGGTCGTCCCCAGCGACCGGCGCGCCTCGAACGACGACGAGAGCGACACGAACATCACCGTCGACCTGTCGCGGGTGCGCCAGACCGTCGACCCGGCCGCCGAGTGGCGCCAGATGTACGACGAGACGGGCCGCCTCATGCGGGACAACTTCTGGCGCCCGGACCTCGGCGGTGTCGACTGGGACGGCGTCCTCGACCGGTACCGGCCGGTCCTGGAGCGGGTCGCCACCCACGACGACCTCGTCGACCTGCTGTGGGAGGTCCAGGGCGAACTCGGCACCTCGCACGCGTACGTCACCCCGCGCGGCGGCTGGAGCGGCGGAGACCGGGCGCAGGGACTCCTCGGCGCGGACATCTCCCGCCACGAGGACGGCAGTTGGCGCATCGACCGGATCCTCCCCTCGGAGACCTCCGACCCCGAGGCACGGGCCCCGCTCGCCGCGCCCGGCGTCGCGGTGCGCGCCGGGGACGCGATCGTCGCGGTCGGCGGCCGGCCGGTGGACCCGGTGGCCGGGCCCGCGCCCCTGCTCGTCGGTACCGCGGGCAAACCCGTCGAGCTGACCGTCTCGCCCTCGGGCGGCGGCGATCCGCGGCACGCGGTCGTCGTGCCGCTCGCCGACGAGGAGCCGTTGCGCTACCACGCGTGGGTGGCCGACCGGCGCGCCTACGTCCACGAGCGGTCCGGCGGGCGCCTCGGCTATCTGCACGTGCCGGACATGGTCGGCGCCGGGTGGGCGCAGCTCCACCGGGATCTGCGGGTCGAGGTGGCCCGTGAGGGCCTGGTCGTGGACGTCCGCGAGAACCGCGGCGGCCACACCTCCCAGCTCGTCGTGGAGAAACTTGCCCGGCGGATCGTCGGCTGGGACCTGCCCCGAGGGCTGCGCCCTTACAGCTACCCGGAGGACGCGCCGCGCGGTCCCGTCGTCGCGGTCGCCAACGAGTTCTCCGGCTCCGACGGCGACATCGTCAACGCGGCGATCAAGGCGCTCGGTATCGGACCCGTGGTCGGCACCCGCACCTGGGGTGGTGTCATCGGCATCGACAGCCGCTACCGCCTCGTCGACGGCACCAGCGTCACCCAGCCCAAGTACGCCTTCTGGATGGAGGGGTACGAGTGGAACGTCGAGAACCACGGTGTCGATCCCGACGTCGAGGTCGTCCAGGCGCCGCAGGACCACGCGGCCGGCCGTGACACCCAGCTCGACGAGGCGGTCCGGCTCGCGCTGGCCGCCCTGGAGGAGACTCCGGCGAAGACCGCGCCCACGCTGCCACCGCTGTGACCTTCGCCCGGCGGGGCGGACGGCGGCGGCGCGAGTCGCGTGCGAGCCGTCCGTCCCGCCGGGCGGCTAGCATGCCCGGGTAATGATCGGCTGGCGTGAGGAGGCACACGCATGGCGCAGGAGCCGAGGCGGGACGCGGGCGGGGCACCGCAGGACGACTGCCTGTTCTGCAGGATCGTGGCGGGGCAGATCCCGGCGACGCTGGTGCGCGAGAGCGACACGACCGTGGCATTCCGCGACATCAACCCGCAGGCACCGACCCACATCCTGGTCATCCCCAAGGTGCACTACCCCGACGCCGCGTCCCTGGCCGCCGCCGAGCCCGCGATCGCGGCGGACGTCCTGCGCGAGGCCGGCGAGGTGGCGGGCGAGGAGAAGCTGGAGAGCTACCGCGTCGTGTTCAACACGGGCAGCGGCGCCGGCCAGACCGTCTTCCACGCGCACGCCCACCTCCTGGGCGGCCGCGGCATGCAGTGGCCGCCGGGATAGCCGGCCTTGTCCGCACGCGAACTGGTGGTCCTCGGCACCGCCAGCCAGGTCCCGACCCGGCACCGCAACCACAACGGCTATCTGCTCCGCTGGGACGGCGAGGGTCTCCTCTTCGACCCCGGTGAGGGCACCCAGCGCCAGATGCTGCGTGCCGGGGTCGCCGCGCACGATCTGCACCGCATCTGCGTCACCCACTTCCACGGCGACCACGCGCTCGGCCTCGGCGGGGTGATCCAGCGCATCAACCTCGACCGCGTCCCGCACGAGGTGACCGCGCACTACCCGCTCTCCGGGCAGCACTTCTTCGATCGGCTGCGGTACGCCACCGCCTACCGCGAGACGGTCCCGCTGACCGAGGCTCCGGTCGCGGACGACGGCGTCCTCGCGACGACCCCCGCGTACACCCTGGAGGCGCGCAGGCTCTCCCACCCCGTCGAGTCCTTCGGGTACCGGCTGGTCGAGCCGGACGGGCGGCGGATGCTGCCGGAGCGGCTCAGGGAGCACGGGATCAAGGGGCCCGACGTCGGGGTCCTGCAACGGGAGGGCACGCTGCGGGGCGTCACGCTGGACGACGTCAGCGAGGTCCGCCGGGGCCAGCGGTTCGCGTTCGTCATGGACACCCGGCTGTGCGAGGGAGTGGGCGCGCTCGCCGAGGGCTGCGACCTGCTGGTCATCGAGTCGACCTTCCTCGACGGGGATCACCGACTGGCCGCCGACCACGGACATCTGACGGCGGGTCAAGCGGGCCGGGTGGCCAAGGAGGCGGGGGTGCGGCACCTCGTGCTCACCCACTTCAGCCAGCGCTACCCCGACCCCGGCGCGTTCGAGCACGAGGCCCGCGCGACGGGGTTCGACGGGGAGCTGACGGTGGCGCACGACCTGGTGCGGGTGCCGGTGCCGAAGCGGCACTGAGGACCCGGCGGACAGGGCCGGGACGCCCGGTGCCGGGGATGCCCGGCGCCGGGAAGGTGCCGTTTTCGGTACGTCGGGGGAGGAACCGTACGATGCTTCGATGTCTCTCCCCAAGGCTGAACTGCACCTGCATATCGAAGGCACCCTCGAACCCGAGCTGGCCTTCGCGCTCGCCGCGCGCAACGGCGTCACCCTGCCGTACGCGGACACCGAGGAGCTGCGCAAGGCGTACGCCTTCGACGACCTCCAGACCTTCCTGAACCTGTACTACGAGCTCATGGCCGTCCTGCGGACGGAGGCGGACTTCGCCGACCTGGCCGACGCCTATCTCGCGCGCGCCGCCGCGCAGGGCGTACGGCACGCGGAGATCTTCTTCGACCCGCAGGCGCACATCGCCCGGGGCGTGCCGATGGGGACGGTCGTCGAGGGACTGTGGCGGGCGCTCGGGCGCAGCGAGGAGACCCACGGGGTCTCCACCCAGCTCATCATGTGCTTCCTGCGCGACGAGTCCGCGGAGTCGGCCATGGACACCCTGGAGGCCGCGAAGCCCTACCTCGACCGGATCACCGGCGTCGGCCTCGACTCGGCCGAGGTCGGCCACCCGCCGGTCAAGTTCCGCGCGGTGTACGAGGCCGCCGCCGGGCTCGGGCTGCGGCGCGTCGCGCACGCCGGCGAGGAGGGGCCGCCCGCGTACATCACCGAGGCCCTCGACATCCTCGGCGTCGAGCGGGTCGACCACGGGCTGCGCTGCATGGAGGACCCCGAGCTCGTCGCACGGCTGGTGCGGGAGCGGGTGCCGCTGACGCTGTGCCCGCTGTCGAACGTACGGCTGCGCGCCGTGGACGTCCTGGCGGAGCACCCGCTGCCCGCCATGATGGACGCCGGGCTGCTGTGCACGGTCAACTCCGACGACCCCGCCTACTTCGGCGGTTACGCCGGCGACAACTTCGGTGCCGTGCGCGAGGCCCTCGGGCTCGGCGAGGAGCGGCTGCGGGAGCTGGCGCGCAACTCGTTCGAGGCGTCCTTCCTGGAGCACGACGAGGAGCGGCGGGCGCGGTACATCGCCGAGGTCGAGGCGTACGCGTTCCCGTAGCCCGTCGAGCGCCCGCCCACCCTCCCCTCCTCGGGGCGGGCGGGCACCCGCGGGAGTCAGGCGCTCACGGGACCGGGTGCGGGCGCGGCGGCCGTGAGCAGGGGCCCCGCCGTGCCGTACGCGCCCCGCTGAGCGGGCACGCCCTCCAGCGGGATCTCGACGACGGGGATCTCGATGACGGGGAGTTCGGCCATGGGGATCTCCACGACAGGGACCGCCACGGGGATCTCGGGGACGGGGATCTCGACGATCTGGCCGGTGTGGCGCGGGCGCAGGGCCACGAGCGTCATCGGGACGCCGACGATCAGCAGGCCGGCGGCCAGGACCGCCCCCATGGCGGGGTAACCCGCCCGATCGGACAGCAGGCTTCCGGTGAGCGGGCCGCACGCCGTGCCGAGCGAGGAGGCGGAACCGACGAGGACCGCCCACCGGCCGCGCGGGTCCATGGACGCGGCGAGGCCGATCACGTACGACAGCACGACCGGGTAGAGCGCGTTCCAGGCGATCTCGCCCGTCGCGAAGGACGTCAGATCGGTGGCCGCCGCGCTCAGCGCGATGCAGCCGGCGATCAGCGCCGTCCCCAGGCCGATCGGCAGCGCCCGGCCGAGCCGCGGGCCGAGAGCGCCCGCGCCGATCGTCCCGAGCAGCCCCGTGCCGAGCGCCACCGCGAAGACCGCGCCCACCTTCACCTCGGTGAGCCCCGCCTGCGCCAGGCCTATCCGGCCGCTCACACCCCACAGGGAGTTCTGCGCGAGGGACCAGAAGAGCATCGTGGCGGCGAGCAGCAGCCCGGAACGGCGGTGCGGGAGCGCCCCGGTGACGCGCCGGGCGCGGTCGGCCGGTGTGCGGGCGGGAAGGCGGCCCGTCAGGGACAGCGCGAGCAGCGCGGTGCAGGCGATCGCGGCGAGCGGGTAACCGTGCCCCGGGCCGAGGTGGGGGATGGTCAGATACAGGGTGCCCGCGAGGCCGGAGACGCCGAACAGGCCCAGGGTGGTGACCCGGTGGGAATCGGGCCGGCCGGCGATCCCGGTCGCGGCGACCGTGGTGGCCGTACCGGAGCCGAAACCGCCGACGACCGCGCCGGCGACCACGAGGGGGACAGCCGCCGACAGCGCGGCGGTGCCGTAGCCGGCGGCCGCGAGGAGCAGCCCGGCGCGGGCCAGCGCGCGCGGGCCGAAACGGTCGACGCGGGAGGCGAGCAGGAAGCCGGCCGAGGCCGAGCTCAGCAGCAGGACACTGCCGACGGCTCCGGCCTGGGTGGCCGACAGCGGGAGCCCCGCGTCGAGGCGGCCGACGGTGGTGGGGAGGAGATACGCGGCGAGGTACCCGGCCGTGAAAAGGGCGACGAGGGGCCAGGGCGTGGCGGTGCGGGCGGACACGGGCGTTCCCAGGGCATGCGAGAGCGGCTCAAGAAGAGAGGGGGAGGGGCGGCTGTCGACGGACAGGAACGCGCGGGCAATTTGTATCAAGGTGGGGGGTCCGCGAAGAAGGCGTGACGGTGTGATCTGGGGCACTCTTTGTTTGCGGTGGCACACCCGGGGTACTGGCGCGTCCTTTCGGCCGCCGAGCGGAGGGCGAACCCGGCTGCCCGGCCTGGGCCGCCACCGCACGCCAGGGCGGCCGCCGGAACGAACCCCGCAGGTGAACGGGGTGGGAGCGGGCTCCGGTCCCGGGGCTGGAGTGGTGCCCGGATGTCGGCTGAGCGGGGCCCCGGCGCGGGCAGGTGTGGGTGCCCGGAGGCGGGACGGGGCCGACGGCGGGCGGGTCCCGCACGGGGGTCAGACGGGTCCCGCACGGGGGTCAGACGGGTCCCGCACGGGGGTCAGACGGGTCCCGCACGGGGGTCAGACGGGTCCCGCACGGGGGTCAGACGGGTCCC